>JAGLEA010000193.1 GCA_023145315.1 Psychrilyobacter sp. | reverse complement strand
GAGGCTGCAAAAGAGTTACTAATGGTTTTTGCAACAAAAATACTATTATTACTTCATAGTTTATTAAGGAAAGCATATTCACCACTTTATAAATATACTGTATTTTTCTCTGGTATAGCGCTTTTAGTTGCACCATTTTATACTTTGTTTGGAAGAATATCTCAAGTGCTAATAATTTTAATATTAGTGTTAAATACCACTGAAGACTTTTTAGAAAAAGAATTAAACAAGGTTAATATAATATTACTAGTAATGATCTTTATAGCTGCTTTTGGGATTTTTTTTGAGATAAAGGAAGAAAGGGGAATATTTATAATGAGTTATTTAGCTAATCCTATAATATCAGGATTTAGAATACTAGTAGAGTTGGTAATAAATTAAGTGAGGTGGGAAAAATTAAGATTTTAAAAAACATAGCTACTAACCTTTTCTTCACCATAACTATTGGGATATTGGGATTTGTCTCTAATAAATACTTTGCAGATAACATGGGAATGGAAACTTTAGGACTTATGAGGTTATTCACCCAGATGATTGCATATCTCAATTTAGCGGATTTAGGTATTGGAGTTGCTTCAGCATATGCGCTTTATAAACCCATAGCTGAAAAAAATAATTATCAAATAAGTGTCATTTTAAACACTTTAAATGGTTTTTATAAAAAGATAGCTCTCCTAATTTTAGTTTTAGGAGGTATCAGCTGTTTCTTTTTAGAAAATATAGTAAATACTCCTACATTTGGTAATAAAATTTATATTTTTTGGATTTTATATATAATAAACACAGCTCTTAGTTATGCTTTTGCTAAATATAGCATTTTATTTACTGCCAATCAGGAATACTCCTTTGTTCGAAAAATACAAGGAAGTGCTAGAATTTTTGTAAATATAGCTCAATTAATGGTTTTAGTTTATCTACAATCTTTTTTAATTTTTTTAATCTTAATGACTTTAGAAAATTTAATTAGTGGATATTTTTATTTGAATCATTATAAAAAATCATATAAGATATTGCCTAAAGTTTCTAAAAAAGATCCTAGTATTTTTAAAGACATGAGAAATCTATTTTGGCATCAAATTGCTTCTGTTATAGTTTTAAGCACTGATTATATAGTTTTATCAAAATTTACTTCTCTAAGTGTAGTAGCTAAATATTCAACTTATATGATATTATATCAAATGATTATGACTATAACTAGTATTTTGACTCCAGCACTATCCCCTAGTATTGGAAATTTTATAGCAACTAACACTAAAGAAAAAATATATTTGCACTTTAAAAAATTAAATTCATTATATATGGTAATAGGAATTATTTTTGTTGGATCTTCCTACTATTTATTTACACCATTTATAAGATTGTGGATGGGTGAAGAGTATTTGCTGTCTAATTTAACATTAGTCTTACTTCTAATTAATTTATTTATTGGGATAACAAGATCAATGATTGTAGTATTTAAATCGAATAGTGGGTTTTATGATGATGTATATGCTCCTATTTTAGAGAGTCTTTTAAATTTAGGTTTATCAGTTTTTTTGGTTCAAAAAATAGGCTTAAATGGGGTAATTATAGGAACTATTATTTCTAATATAGTTGTGGTTTATTTATTACAACCGATTTTAGTATTCATGAAATGTTTTAATAAAAAATGGTTTCACTATTTATATGATCTTCTAAACTATATTATTAAGGTATTTATTATTTATTATTTATCAAATATATTTATAAACTTCTTTAATATCATTAAAAATATTGAGAGTTGGAGAGAATGGATTATCTTAGCTGTTAAAGTTGGACCTATTTACTTTATTACAACCCTCATAATATTTTTATTAGATAAAGGATTTAGAAGTTTTATCATAGAAATATTAAATAAAGCAAGAATTATTGTTAAAAAATAATAGAATTCTGTCAAAAAATATGATAGCATATTATTATATATTGCCTGTCAGTGGAGGTTAAATATGAAAAAAATGTTTTTTGGTTATTTGTTATTAATAACGACAACTTTTAGTAATAGTGAAGTATGGCGTCCTTTTAATGATAGTAGTCCTTGGAATCAATTAATAAATAGTGTTGAAAAGGTTGATCAGAATAGTGATCAACAAATTTCTTATATTAATGAATATTTCAGAAAAAAATCTTATATTCCCGTTGGAGAATGTAGATTAGAAGCGAACATGGGTGAATGGTCTATACCAGTTTATTATGTGGATAGTTTATCAGAGAATCCTCAAAATATAGAGGTTTCTTCCCACAGCTCATGGGGAAAAGAAATAAAGGCTCCAATACCATCTTATGCAAAACCTTCTACAGGCCTAGATGCACATTTGGCTATAGTGGATAAAAAGAGGCAAAAGGTATGGGGGTTCTATGATTTTCAAGGTCAATATCCAAACTATAGTAGCGGAAATGCATGTGAAACTGACCTAACTGGTAATGGAGTTATAGAGGGAGGGTCTCGTGAAGCAGGAACACCTATTATTGCAGGTCTGATTAGACCAGAAGAAGTTCGTGCTGGCAAGATAGAGCATGCACTTGCTTTTTCTTTTGATGCACGTGATGGATATGAAGAATTCATACTTCCAGCAACTCAAGGAACGGATAATGACAGTACTAACTCTCTAAAAGCTATGCCCATGGGAACAAGATTACAATTAAAACCAGATATTGATATATCTAAATACCCTAAAGGTGCAAAAATAGTATTAGAGGCATTAAAAAAATATGGAATGTATCTAGTAGATGAAAATGATTCTAAGTCCATGAGTTTATATTTTCAAAGTAATGGCGATTGGAAAGGAATATTCGAAGGTGAAGATATAGATGCGATAAATGAAATAAAAGCTAGTGATTTTAGAGTTATAAATTACAGCGAATAGTAAAATTGGAGGTTAATTTATGAAAAAAATAACTAAAGCAGTTATACCTGCAGCAGGCTTGGGGACTCGTGTACTTCCTGCAACAAAGGCACAACCAAAAGAGATGTTAACTATTGTAGACAGACCGTCGTTACAATATATAGTAGAAGAGTTAGTGGCGTCTGGAATTACAGATATTTGTATAGTTACAGGAAGGAATAAAAATTCTATTGAAGATCATTTTGATTATTCATATGAAGTTGAAAAAACTTTAGAAGAGAAGGGGAAATTAGAATTATTAGAGAAGATAAAGCATATATCTAATATGGTAAATATATTTTATGTAAGACAGAATAAACCTCTCGGTTTAGGACATGCAATATTAAAAGCAAGACCATTTGTAGGAGATGAACCGTTTGTTATAGCATTAGGAGATGACATCATGTATAATGATAAAAACCCTGTGTCTAAGCAACTTATAGAAAACTATGAGAAATATGGTCATAGTGTAATAGGGGTTCAAGAAGTGGCAGATGAAGATATATCTAAATATGGTATTGTAAAACCTACAAAAACTTTAGATGAAGATACAGTTCTTATGGAAAATTTTGTAGAAAAACCAAGCTTAGAAGATGCACCGTCAAAGATGGCAGCTTTAGGGAGATATGTATTAACAGGAGAAATATTTCCTTACTTGGAAAAACAAGGTGCAGGAGTAGGAGGAGAGATTCAGTTAACCGATGGGATACTAGCTATGATAAAGGATGGTCATGGAGTAGGAGCATTTAAGTTTAAAGGGAAAAGATATGATATTGGTAGTAAGATAGGGCTGTTAAAAGCTAATATTGAATTTGGACTTAGAAATGAGGAAACAAAAGATGATTTGAAAGAATATATTAATGAATATTTTAAAACTATGAAATAGACTATAGGAATAAAATAAAAGTCAGGGTGATAAGATAACTTATTCCTCTGACTTTTTATTGAGGTATATCACTTTAAAAAAAGTACTATTTATGATAAAATAAAGATTGAAAACTAAAAGGTGGTGGAAATTTTTGAATATAAATCAATTAATATCAAAAGAACTAAAAATTAAGGTCGAACAAGTAGAAAATACAATTAAATTGTTAGATGAAGGCTCTACAGTTCCATTTATTTCTAGATATAGAAAAGAAGTGACTGAAAATTTAGATGAAGTACAAATAAGAGATATCTTAGATAAAATTACCTATTTAAGAAATTTAGAAAAAAGAAAAGAGGATGTAATAAAATTAATAAATGAGCAAGGAAAATTAACAGAAATATTGAAAAACGATATTATAAAAGCTGTAAAACTCCAACAAGTAGAAGATCTATATCTACCATATAAAAAGAAAAAACAAACTAAGGCAGATATAGCTATAGAAAATGGATTAGAACCACTAGCAATGTATATGAGGAAATTAGGAATTCTTTTTAATGATATAGAAGAAGAGGCCAAAAACTATATTAATGAAAATATTTTAGACATATCAGCAGCTATAGATGGAGCTAAGTTGATTTTAGCTCAACATATAAGTGAAAAAATAAAGTATAGAGAAAGTATAAGAGAGAGAATGTTAAAATATGGTGAATTGAATACAAGTTTAGTGAAGAAAAATAAAGAGAAAGATGAGAAAAAAACTTTTGAAGATTATTACGAGCATATGGAGATGGTGTCAAGGATACCTTCTCACAGAATATTGGCTGTAAATCGTGGGGAAAAGGAAAAAATATTATCTGTTTCAATTAAATTTAATGAAAGAACAATGGATATGATCGAAAAGCATATATTAGGAGAGTTTATAAATAAAAATTTAAATGAATTGTATTTAGATATAGTTAAAGACAGCTTGAGTAGATTAATATTACCATCTGTAGAAAGGGAAATTAGAAATATTCTAACAGAAAAAGGTGAATTAGACGCAATAAAGATATTTAAAGAAAATTTAAAAAACTTAATGCTACAACCACCTCTACACGAAAAAAACATCTTGGGATTGGATCCAGCATATAGAACTGGATGCAAAACTGTAGTTATAGATTCAGATGGTTTTTACAAAATAGATGATGTTTTATATCTTGTGAAAGGGATGCATAATCCAAAATTATTAGCTGAAGCAAAAGCTAAAATATTAGGTTATATAGAAAAATATAAGATTGATATCATAGTAATAGGTAATGGAACTGCCTCTCGTGAAACAGAAGCTTTTGTAGCTGAGCTTCTAAAAGAAGTAAAGGGAGATGTAAAGTATCTAATAGTAAGTGAAGCAGGAGCCTCTATCTATTCAGCATCAAAAATAGCTGCAGAGGAGTTCCCAGATTTTGATGTTACAGTAAGAGGCGCTATATCTATAGCTAGAAGAGTACAAGACCCGTTAGCAGAACTCGTAAAAATAGATCCTAAATCTATAGGTGTTGGAATGTATCAACATGATGTAAATCAAAAAAAATTAGAAGGATCATTAGGAGATGTAATTGAAGGTGTTGTAAACTCAGTAGGGATAAATGTAAATACAGCATCTTGGGCTTTGTTATCACATGTTTCTGGAGTAAAAAAAAATGTAGCTAAAAATATAGAAGCATATAGAAAGGAAAATGGAAAATTTAAAGCAAGAAAAGAACTTTTGAAAGTAAAGGGCCTAGGTGCAAAAGCTTATGAACAAATGGCAGGATTTTTAATAGTTCCAGAGAGTGAGAACCCACTAGATAATACTATAATTCATCCTGAATCTTATAAAGTAGCAAAGGAACTTTTAAAAGAAAATGGATTTGATCTAAAAAAATATCACAAAGATCTAGAAAAAGCTCGTGAAATATTAGGTAACATGGATTTAGAAAAATTTATAGAAAAAAATGATGTCGGAGAAGAAACGGCAAAAGATATATATGAAGCTCTAGTAAGAGAAAGACGTGATCCTAGAGATGATATACCAAAACCACTTCTAAAATCAGATGTACTTAAGATGTCTGATCTAAAAGAGGGGATGGAATTAGAAGGAACTGTTAGAAATGTAGTTAACTTTGGTGCCTTTATAGATATTGGGTTAAAAAATGACGCACTGTTACATATTTCAAAACTAGAGAAGAGAGTCACTGACATGACTAGTGAGCTTTCGGTAGGCGAGATTATAAAGGTGAAAGTGGATAGTATAGATAACAATAGAAATAGGGTGGCATTAACTAAAAAAGGATTATAAAATGAAAATAAAAAAAGATTCATTACTCTTTAAAACAATCTTATTTAATGAGATGTCTATGCTAATTACCGGGCTAACAATAATAGGTATAGTAATTGTTTTTGCTTTTAAGGAGCTAGAAAAAAACTTTGCCTTAAAAGCTGTAGAAAAAGTACAAATAATTGAAAAGATGATAGAAGTTAGGAATAAAGAGCTCGTCACTGACCTACAAGAATATATAGATGAAGATTTATTTATAGCAGAAGATATTTTTTCTGATAAAGATGAGATGTGGGTAAATGAAAAAAAAATTCATGGAAATCTCTCTCGAATGTTGGGGGGAGAGAATATCTCACTATTTCAAGATTATAATTTAATTATAATAGGGAAAGACGATCAGATTTTAGGTGATGACGGGATATATACAAGGAAGGATAAGGAAACACTATTGAAATCAAGTGGATTTTGGGATAAATTATCGATAGTAGAAAATCAAAAAATTAGTGTAACATCGACTAAGTATCATGAAGCTGAGGATAAATACTATTATGAATTAATTATGCCAATAAAAAATAATGATGAAGTAGAAGCTATTAGGTTAGAAATTCCTATAGAAGCAAAGTTTTTTCATGGAAATAAATATTTGAAACTAGTAGACGACCTTGATATAGTTGGAATAGGGATGTCTAAATCAAAAACTCTTTTAAATTTAGGTGTTGAAGAGGAAAAAAAATTATTAATGATTAAATCTAAGAAGATTAAACTCAATGGTAGTGAGTATGATTTAAAAGAAATGGTCAGCTATGGTGAAAACTATAACGTGATATCTAAAGATGTTTATGGGTTTTTTGGAGAAAAAATAGGTCACTTAGTTGTAGGGATTAAAGAACCTGTTTTAACAAAATTCAAACAAGATGTTATAAAATTAATAGCATTAGCAGTAGCAGTACTACTACTACTTAATTCACTTATAATAACTGGAACATTCAGACAACTCCTACAACCGCTAGAAGATTTATCAGAAGCCGTAGAAGAGATTGCAGCGGGAAACTTAGATAGAAATTTAAGATTAAATGGGACTAGTGAGATAAAAGCTTTGAGTGTATCTATGAAGAGAATGGTAGAAAAACTAAAAGAAAATAATTTTATTCTCGAAAATCAAAACTTAAAGCTAAAAGATCATATTCATCAAGTAGAAGGTATTGAAAGACTCTTGACAAAGGTAAGGTTAGAAGGTACAGATGAAAAAGTGATAGATCTTATTTTAGAAGAGTTCACATCTAAGGATGGATTTGGTTATGACAGAGCTATATTTTTTGAGGCAAGTAGTGAAATAGGTGGGCTTGTAGGGAAGAAAATAAGAAAAAATAAGGATATTATGACAGAAGATAATCTTTCTAGTTTTGACTTAAGATACGAAACTATGAAAGAAATAATTCCACTAATAAAAATAAGAGGTACTAATAACTTGTTTGAAACTGCTATTAGTAGTAGAAAAATAATCTCTCAAAATACAAAGAGCTATAAAATATCTTTAGGTAGTGAACTACTCATGGGATTTGGGTTGAATAATTTTATGATCTTGCCTATCTTTGATGGTGAAAAAAATATAGGTTGCATTTTAGTAGACAATTATATATCAAGAAAGAGAATAGAGCTTGAAGATATAGAGTTTTACAGTGTTATTTTGTTAAATATGGAAGCCCATTATAAAAATAAAAGAATAGAAACAAAAAAAGTAGTGAATGAGAGAGAATATGCTCTGACTAGTATGTTAAAAAAAATAATTTATAAAAGAAAAAAAATATTAATCGAACACGCTAGAATGATGACAGAGTTATACAAAGAAAAGAAAATAGGTGAAAAAGAATTTAGCCAACTGAGAGATGAAATATGTACAATTCGTCGTGAAGACTCTATATTATTTGATTATTCAGACAAAAAAGAGTATAATTTCGAAGAAATAAATCTTAATTTATTTTTAGAAGAATTGACTAAGAGTTATACTAAGTGCAACCGTGATATTGATGTATCACTATTTGTAGATAAAAATATAAATTTTCTAGGAGATTCCATAGAATTAACTAAAGCTTTTCGAGAGGTAGTAAATAATGCATTAAATTCTATATCTGATTCTTCTAATGGAAGGGTAAATATAGTGTCGAAAATTAATAATGATAGATTTGTTATCAGTGTTTTTGACAATGGAGTAGGGATGACTGAAAAATTCATGAAAGAAAATTTGTTTAGGTTGTTTTCAAGTGGAAATGATGAAGCTTCAGGTTTAGTAATGGCTATAGTAGATAAGATAATTAGAAGTCATAATGGGAAAATCAAAATAAAATCAAAAGTTAAC
>JAGLEA010000192.1 GCA_023145315.1 Psychrilyobacter sp. | reverse complement strand
CCTAAAACTGGTGAAGCTTTTTTCAAAGTCCCTTTTGGTGCTCCTGTTTCTAAATCCCAATGAATAACCGAACTAGCATAGTTAAAGTTCCCAATTACATCTAGTTTTTCTAAAACAAATTTTAATGCATTTTCTCTTTTCATTTTATCCTCCTAATTTAAATATATATTATTTTTTATCTAAAATTAAACGATTAAGTGATGTTGGCGAATCATTTTTTTTTGGATCAATAAGCCCATATTCTACTAACAATTTACTATCTGTCATCTTCATATTTTTATCAAAAAAATCTTTTCCTATAAAAGAAATATAAGTAGTTCCATTAATCCATGTGTGTTCATTACCTTTTACAGAATAATCGGTATATTCTTCATCAATCTTATACCTTTCAGGTGTTCCCCATTCCTCTTTATATTCATTGAAGATATCAGAAACATCATCTGAAGTCACTTTTGATTGATCAAATTCAGTCACAATTTTATATAAGTTATTATCAAAAAGATAGAATATTATTTTCGCAAACTTACCTTCTTTTGGATAAAATTCATATTTTTTAACTCCTTGACCAGTTGTAAAAACCTCTTCTAATTTGGGATAATATCCCTTGATAGCATCTACAGTAAATCCCCAACCTAAGTTCTCAAAATTTGGGATAGAAAATGTTAATGTTGTGATTATAAAAAATAAAATAAATAGTTTTTTCATAATTAAATTACTCCTTTTGTAGTTATATTTTTATACTTATTCTCCAATTGATTTCTTATATCTCCTAATAGATTAGGAGTAGAAAATTCACTAAGTATCATAACAGTGTCTATAGTTTTGATGTTTTTATCTATCTTTAATCGTCCACATCCAATAGGCATTCCAAAATCATAGAGAATAGCATAATATGTATCTTCTAATTCCTCTTTAGCTAGAGTTCCATTAATCTCTTTAAGAAGATTATAATAAGATATAAACATAAGAGGTCCCTTTCCAACTTCTACTTTAAACATAGTTTCTCGCCTCCCTTATTTTTACTTATTATATCACTATAGATCTATTTTATCTCGTAAAAATCAGATTATCTTTTTCTGAAAGCTTTTCATTTAGAGTATAACCGTCTAAATTAAATGCTTTTATATCTTTTATATCCGTAATATTGTTATATATAATATAGTTTAACATCATTCCTCGTGCTTTTTTAGAGTAACTACTTACAGATTTATATATACCATCTTTGTTTTCTTTGAAATCTAAATTTAACATTGGATAATTTATTAATTTTGAAAATTCTTTAGAAGCTAGATTAATAATAAGGTCCTCACCTTTGAAGTAATTATCTAGTTCTTTTTTCCAAAAATTGTATAGACTTTCATCTTTGAATATTTTCATATTCATATCTAATCGATACTCTTTAATATAGTCATTTGGCTTTAAAACACCATATAATGCAGAAAGAATAACTAAGTGTGATTCCAAAAACTCTAAGTTTTCATCTGAATATTTATCTAGTTCTAGCTGTTTAAAAGAAATACCGTTATACGAATTTATAGCTTTTTCTGTAGGAGCAGAATCTATACCTTGATAGATTTCTACTACATTCTCTAAAGTTTTATTCTTGATTTTCATAATTTTTTCAAGCTCAAGAGGAGTCATTTTTTTTAGCGTTTCCAATAATTCATTAGTTTTCCCCTCAAATTTAGGAGTGAATAATTCATTATTCTTAGATTGTGTCATTTTTTTTGTTGGTGAAAATATTATTTTCATATTCCTCCCTTGACTACATTTATATAATTAATTTAATCTTTTACTCTACTTAATTTATAATATTATAACATAATAAAACGAGGAGCAATAATTAAAAATTATAACTTCTCGTTTTATAAAGGTTTTATATTAATTTGTAGTGCTTATGCATAATTTTACTTATTCTCCTAATAATTCTTCCTTACTAAAAGAATACTTTTTCCCACAAAAATGGCACTCTACTTCTAATTCCGGTTTTTCAGTAAAAATTTCTTCTATTTCTTCTCTTTGTATAGTTGCCAATCCCTTATGAAACCTATCCTTATTGCAATTACATCTATATGATACTTTCTTTTCCTCATAGATATTATAGTCTTCTACTAATGCTATTTCACTATCTATTTCCATATCTTCATAAAGTAATTTTGCTATTCTTTTCAGACTCATCCCACCTGCTAATAACTCAGTCATAGGACGCATAGCTTTTACTTTTGCTTCTAATTTTGTTATGAAACTCTCCGTTGCACCAGGTAACAATTGGATCATATACCCACCTGCATTTTTCACTCTCATATCTGGACCTAGGGATACTCCTAATACCACTACAGATGGTGTTTGCTCCGATGTATAATAGTAGTAAGCTATATCTTCACCAATCTCACCTGAAACTATTTGAGATACTCCTACATATGGCTTTTTCAGTCCCATATCTTTTATTACAGTTAGTGTTCCTTTACCTATTAAATCCCCTACTTTAGGAGTTTCTCCCTCTTTTACTTCTAAATCTACTTCTGGTGTACTTAAATATCCTTTTACATCTCCACTTGCATCTGTTGTCACTAGCATTTGTTTCAATAGTCCATCTGTGTTTGTTCTTACTGTTAATAGATCATTTCCTTTTAATGTTGTTCCCATCATTATTGTTCCTGTTAATAATCTTCCAAAAGCTTTAATTGCTGTAGGGCTACACTTATGAATATCTAACGCTTCTTGCACTACATCTTTTGTATCTACTATAAAAAATCTTGCATTTTTACTTGATCCTCTTAATAATTTACCCATTTTTTACACCTCATTTTTATTTTTTTATAGATAATTATATCAAATTTCTACCTTTTTTTCAATTTCTTTGAATTTTAAGTATAAAAATAGAACCTAGAAAATTCTAGGTTCTACTCTTTCGGCCATATCTTGCTTTATCTAAAGTTAGAGGACTTTTAGTTATTTCTATTTCCCATATTATTTCTCATTTGTCCATTACCATTATGTCTTCCATTAGATTGATTATTCATTCCACCTCTATGAGAATGTCCCATAGATATACCATATTTACCTTCTATCTCTTTTCTAAACTTCATTCCTTCTAATCTTTGCTCGGCTTTCATATCTGAGATTTCTTTATTTATTTTTTCCACACTCTTCCAGTTTACTTTATCCTCTGCTAATAATTTTTCTAGTTCTAAATCTTTAGTTCTTACTTCTAATCCCATTTTGTAATTTTTTTCTCTTCTTTGAGTCATAGTTTTTGTTAACTCTACTTGTTGTTTTTCTGATAAATTACTCATCATTTGAGTTTGGTAAGTTCCTCTTTGTGTATTGTTATGATTCCCCATGTTCCCCATATTACCTGCTCCAAATGATAATGCTGACACCATCAATAACCCAATTATAATTTTCTTCTTCATCTTAATCACTCCCTTTTTTATTTTTTTTATATCTTTTTCTATAATCTATAATAACTCCTCAATGTGAAATTTATGTGAAGAAACTAAAAAACATTTTCTTTATTATTAGAAAATGTTTTTTAAATTTATATTTTAATCTTTTTATTTTTTATCCTTCTAAGCCCTGCTAGCATCTTATCCCCTACTGCTTTAGTTGCCTTTATATCTGCCAGACTATTATGAGCATTTGATAATTCTACACCCATAGTTTTACATATAGTTTCTAGCTTATGATTTTCTAATTTGGGTACTACTTCTGCTATTTCTAGAGCTGTATATACACTTAAAGTATCAAATACTTGTTTATAATTCAAAAAACTTCCCAAATAATTATCATTATTTCTTTTAAAAAATCTATTTAAGACATCTATATCGAACTTTACATTTTGTCCTGCAATAATAAACTTATCGTCTTTATTAAATTTATCTATATATTTAGAGAATATAGCTACTAACTCTTTATAAGCTTTTTTAGGAGTTTGATAAGTTTTTAGTTGCTCACGACTTACACCCGTTACTTCTAAAGCTTCTTCTGCTATATCTGCTCCATCATGAGGACTACAAAAGATATCAAACTCCTCTACTTCTACACCATCTATCTCGATTACACCAGATATTTGAAACATAGCACTGTTTTCGGTTAACCCTGTTGTTTCCGTATCATACCAAAGTATTTTCATCTTTATCCTCCAATTTTTATAAGATAGGACAGTTAATTATACAGTTTTCAAAAAAACTCTAATCAAATAATCCTAATATATCCTCTTTTGTCAGTTTTTCTATTTTTCCATCACTAGAAGTCATAGTGTCTATAAGTTTAGCTTTATTTTTTTGTATTTCAACAATTTTTTCTTCTATAGTTCCCTCTGTGATAAGTTTTATAACTTGCACAACCTTCTCTTGTCCTATCCTATGAGCTCGGTCTGTCGCTTGTACTTCTACAGCTGGGTTCCACCAAGGATCAAAATGTATCACTACATCTGCACCTGTTAAATTTAGCCCTGAACCACCTGCTTTTAAAGAAATTAAAAATATATCTTTTTCTCCATCATTAAATAGATCGCACATCTCCAACCTTTTCTTTGCTTTTGTCGATCCATCTATTTGAAAGTATGTTATCTTTTTCTCATCTAATCTGTTTTTTAGTATTCCGAATGTTTTTACAAATTGAGAAAATACTAACACTTTATGCCCTGATGATTTTAACTCTTCTAAAAGTTCCATTATAGCTTCTACTTTAGTACTCCTTCCTTTATAATTTTCTATAAATAATTCTGGTGTACAACAAATTTGACGTAACCTTGTCAAAAGAGCTAATATTTTAATCCTACTTTTATTAAACCCTTCTTCTCCTAAGTGTTCTTCTAATTCCCCCTTAAACTGTGAGAGGTATGAAAGATAGTATTTTTTCTGAATTTTATCCATTCCTAACACCATATTTGTTTCTATTTTATCTGGCAACTCTTTTAACACCTCGGATTTAGTTCTTCTTAAAATAAATGGTTTTATTATTTTCTTTAGGTTTACCAAACTATTTTCATCCATATCTTTATGTATTTTTTGCCCATATTTCTTTTTAAACCTTTCTTTATTTTGTAAATAAGTAGGGATAACAAAATCAAATATCGACCATAACTCAAATATTGAATTTTCTATTGGTGTTCCTGTAAGTGCAAATCTTGAGTCACTTTTAATTTTTTTAACTGCTTTTTTTATCAATGTATTTGTATTTTTTATATGTTGTGCTTCATCTAATACAGCAATAGAAAAATTTAATTCTTCATAGATACTTATATCTTTTCTAAAAGATCCATAAGAGGTTAAAATTACACCATTTTTAAAATTTTTCAACAATTCAATTCTATCTTTAGGAGATCCTTCTACTATTATAGCTTCTAAACTTGGTGAAAACTTTTTTATTTCTTTTAACCAGTTATGCGTCAAAGAGGTAGGAGCTATAACAATACTTATAAGATTATTTTTACTATGAATTTTAGTTAATAAAGATATCGTTTGAATAGTTTTTCCTAACCCCATATCATCTGCTAAAATTCCACCTAACCCGCTATCATGCAATTTTTTCATCCAATAGTATCCATCTTTTTGATAATCTCTAAGATTTGCATTTATAGAGGTAGGTAGTTCTTCTTTATCATCTTTTCTCATTGATTTTAATAACTTTTCTATTTTTAAATCACCGATGTTTTTTCTTTTTATATCTGGCGACATTAATCCTAATTTACTAGCTGCAAATTCAGAAATTTCTTGATCTTCTAATCCATTTTCTAATTCAACTAGTATCCCTTCTAATTCCCTCATTTTTTTATTAGCTAAATTAATTATCTCATTATTTTCCAATTTAATGTATTTTCTATTACTTAAAATTCCTAGCTGTATCTGTCTTAGGTCTTTATCGCTTATCCCATTAGTATTAAACTTTATTTCTAATAATTCTCCATTTTTAGTTATATTCCCATCTATTGAGATAGTTTTATATTTAATTTTTTTCAAGTTTTCTTCTATTCTGACATCATATTTTTTATTTAGATCAGGAAGTTGTTCAATAAGAAATTTTATCGAATCCTCCTCACCGAATAAGGTGGTATTAAAATCTTTTTTTCTACTTTCTCCTGTTATTATTTTAAATATTTTCGACATTTCTTTAATATTTTCTTTTAATAGATACCTTTTTCCATCTATAAAAGTTTCCCTATTAGTAACAATTCTTACATCAATAGAGAGAAAACCATGTCTGTCTTTATTTTCACTAATATATATAACTGACTCTCCTACTTCCTTCAATACTTCTATTGACTTGATATTTGATTCCTTTACTAAAGGAAATATTAGTTTTTTTATTTCCTCACTTTTTTTCTGTTTTTCATTTTTTAAAGAAATAACTTCTTCTAGGATTTTTATTAGCTCTCTATCTTGTTCTTCTATTTTAAAAATTTCATTTTCTACCAAAATGCATTTAGCATCTTTAGTTAATAATGAAAACCCTCTTAACGCTACATTTTCACCATCTATCTGTAAAATATAATCATTTTTAGAAGCCATTCTTATATTTTTTCCATCTAACAATATATTTTCTTTTCCACTTAGATTATCTAAAAATACTTTAAACCATTCATCAGACAAAATTATTTTTTTCTTTCCTACATTAAAATTTACTTGTCGAGTATAGTAATATTGTTTTCTATTATATTCCTCTAAAGCTTCAGTTGTTATCTTACATACTCTAGTTAATTCATTTAATATATTATAATCATAATCATTTAGTTTGTGTTTTTCAGGAATAAATTCAAATTCTTTCCCAAATATATAGGAGTTATTTGCTTTATAATTTTCTATAAACTCTACAAGGTTTTTTGTTAAGTATTTCTTTTTTCCTTTTATTCCTATTCTTGTTTTCAATTCATAATCAATATAGTTTTCTTTACTTAAATTATATTCTACTTCTATTTTTTCTTTTTCTTTTTCTTTCTCTACTTGTCCATAATTTTTAAGTTGCTTTATTA
>JAGLEA010000191.1 GCA_023145315.1 Psychrilyobacter sp. | reverse complement strand
TTGAATTTATTCAGTCATTCCATATTTTTTTAATAACTCTGCATCTTCATCTTTATCAGCATCTAATTCTACTTTTTTAACTGATAACTTAACTTTTTGATCTGTTATAGAAATTTCAATAACTTCAGCAGTTACTTCTTGACCTACTTCAAATTTATCTTTTAAATCTTTAACAAATTCTTTTGAAACTTGAGAGATGTGGATCATACCATCTAAACCATATCCCATATCAACGAAAATTCCGAAATCTGCAATACTAGATATTTTCTTCGTAACTACAGTTCCTACTTGAACTTCTTCTGATAATACTTCCCAAGGGCTTTTTGTTAATTGCTTAATTCCACCCTTAATTTTTTTATTCTCTCTATCAATAGCTAAGATTTGGAATTCTACCTTATCTCCTACTACTAATTTTTTCTCTAATTTTGTCCAAGCGAAGTCAGATGTATGGATAAATGAATCTATTCCTTCTTCTACTTCAACGAAAACACCATAAGGTTTTGTATCAACTATTGTTCCAGTAGCTGAATCTCCCTCTTTAAATTTCTCATCTATTACTGACCAAGGATCAACGCTTAATTGTTTGATTCCTAATTTTAATTTCTTATCTTCTGTATTTAAATCTAAGATTCTAACTTGAATTTTATCTCCAGCTTTGATGAATTCACCTAAGTTGATTTTTTTATTATTCCAAGAGAAATCAGAAATGTGTACTAATCCTTCGATTCCATCTTCTAACTTAACGAAAGCTCCAAATTTAACAATTTTAGTTACTTCCCCTTCTACAGTAGTATCTACTGTAAATTTATCAGCAGCAGTTGCCCAAGGATCTTGAGTTAATTGCTTTACAGATAATTTAAGACTCTTCTTCTCAGCATCTAATGTGATGATTTGAGCTTGAATCTTATCTCCTGATTTGTATAAAGTTGTTAAGTCATCTACTTTACCCCATGAAATTTCAGAGATATGGATGAATCCTAATACTTTTTCTACTCTTACAGATAATCCGAATTTTAATACGTTTTTAACTTCTACGTCTACAATTTGATTTTCGCTTAATTTAGCAAATGCTTCTGCTTCTGCCATAGCTACTACATCTCTTCTAGATACTAAGATTTTCTTTCTATTTCTCTCTGTTTTGATGTCTTTGATTAATACTTCTACTTCTAAACCAATTACGTTTTCAGTAGAATCTTTTCTTATTTGTGATAAAGAGTTAGGCATGAATGCTGAATGAGCCATTACTTCTACAATATATCCACCATTTACTTTTCTAACTATTGTTCCTGTTACTACTCCTTTCGCTTCGAAAGCTGCCTCTAATTCAACAATTGCTTCCTCTTGAAGAGCTGTTCTTCTTGATACTCTAATATGTCCTTCATCATCACTATCTTCTGAGATAGCTACTTTGATTATATCTCCTACTTCAAATTCAGTAATTTCTTCAGTTCTAACAATACCTTCATTAGCACCTTTTATATCTAAATAAGAATAATCTCTCTCCTTACTTATTATTTCTGCTTCTACTATTTCCCCTCTTTGTACCTGCTTTGGTGCATATTGATCTAACATTTCCTCAAAGCTTAGTTCCTCAAAATTGTCTGTATTATCTACCATGTCAAACGTCCTCCTATATAATATACTTTCTATTTTCTTTACTATTTCATCAGGTGTTGAAGCACCTGCTGTTATACCTATCTTATTGCCTTCTTTAAACCATGAAAAATCTAAATCTTCATGAGTTTGAATCATGTAACTCTTTGGGTTTATCTCACTTGAAATCAGATGCAATTTTTTTGTATTAGAACTATTAATTCCACCAATTATCAACATTACGTCAACTTCTTTAGCTAGTTTTTCTACTGCTTTTTGCCTTTCAAATGTTGCACCACAAATAGTATTACCTATTTTACAATTTTTATGTCTTTCTTCTATGTATTCCGTCATACTTTGAAATATGTTTTTATTAAGAGTAGTTTGAGCAAGTAAATAATATTTTTCAGTTTTTTCAAATTTAAAGTTTTTTAATTCTTCAAAATTTTCAATTACCGTTACATCACTTCCAAAAGATATGATACCTCTTACTTCAGGATGATATTTATCACCTACAAATAAGACCTTATATCCAGATTTTTCGTGAGTTATTAATTCCTCTCTACTTCTCTTTACAAAAATACACGCTACATCAAATATTATAACATTTTTTTCATTTAAAATCTCATATATTTTTTTTATTGTACCGTGAGCACGAATTATCACAGAATCGCCTTCTTTTATAGGATCTTTCCCCTCTAAAACCTCTTCTTCTGTAACTACTTTTATACCTTTTTTTTCTAGTTTTTTAATGATATGTTCATTATGCACCAACATACCTAACATATAGATTTTTTTTTCTGCTTTTATAGTTTCAGCTAAATCTACAGCTTCCTTTACACCAAAACAGAAACCCATTTTTTCTGCTCTTTTTAATTCATAATTACTCTTCATTAAAAGTATCTACTTCTACTAATTTCTGTAAAGCCTCTAAAGCTTCATCTTCATCGTCACCATCAGCAGTTATAGTTAATGTTCTACCTTGCTCTGCTGCTAGTAACATTAGGCCCATAATACTCTTACCATTTATCTCTTCATCATCACATATAACCATTATTTCTGAGTCATATTCTGTTGCTACTTGTACAAATAATGACGACGGTCTAGCGTGTAATCCTGCTACATTTTTTATCTCTACATCAATTTTTTTCACTTTATACCACCTTTATATATATTGTTTTAAGATTGTTTTTACTTCATCACTATTGTTGCAGTCTAGTATCTTATCTCTTAATGTTTTTCTTATTTCTGAACAATTTAATTTTAATATTACTCGCTTAACCATTGGAATAGATGTCGATAACATACTGAATCTTTTGATTCCAAAACTCATCAATGCTACTACTGCTAATGGATCTCCAGCCATCTCACCACAAACACTTATTTTTTTATTGTTATTTATAGCTTCTTTTGCTATCTTATCTATTACTCTTAGGACTGCTGGTTCCAACGACTCATTAAGATAAGCTACATCAGCACTAAGTCTATCTGCAGCCATTATATATTGAGTTAGGTCATTTGTTCCCAAACTAAAGAAATCTACATGTTCTGAAAATTTATCAATTAAAAATGCTGCTGAAGGAACTTCTACCATTATTCCAGTTTCGATATATGGAGTGTATTCTATTCCCTCTTCTTTCAACTCATCCTTTACAGAAGCTAATATTTTTTTCACTTGTATTATTTCATCTAAATTAGAGATCATAGGGAACATTACTTTTATAGATCTTCCCTTTGCCACCCTCAATATTGCTCTTAGTTGAGTTCTAAATATATTCTCATGAGCTAGAGTAAACCTAATTCCTCTAAACCCTAAAAATGGATTTTCCTCTATAGGCATCTCATAATATGGAAGCTGTTTATCTGCTCCGATATCTAGAGTTCTTATTATAAGCTCTTTTTCACCATCTAGTTTCTTTACTTTTTGATAAGCTTTTTCATATAACTCTATTTGCTTTTCCTCTGTAGGGAAAAACTTACTTTCCATATATAAAAACTCCGTTCGTAGAAGTCCTACACCATCTGCCATAGTATTATCAAGAGCTATTAGATCTGTAATTCCACCAATATTTGCATTTAGTATTATCTCTACACCATCTGCTGTTCTAGCTTCTAAACCTTTTAATTTTTTATTTTCCTCTTTTATTAATTCTAGTTTTTTATTTTCCTCTTTATAATGTTCTATTTGATCCTCTGTTGGTGATTTTATTACACAGGCACTTCCCTTCCTTGAATCTAATATTATTTTATCTACCCATTTCATCCTAGAAACATCTTTTGCTCCCATAATAGTAGGGATTCCAAATGTTTTAGCTAATATTGCTACATGGGATGTAGCACCACTATATTCTGTAACTATCCCTAATAAATTTATATTATTATGATGCATTTTAAATAATTCTGAAGGTAAAATTTCTTTTGTTATTAAAATTTTATTTTCTAATTCATTAAGTTCACAATTTTCTACTGTTAATTGATCAATTATTTTTTCTCCTACATCTTGGATATCTATAGCTCTCTGTCTATATACTGGATTTTTCATTTCTTTAAACATCTCTACATAGAACTCTACAACATCTAATACTATTTTCTCAATATTAATAAGTTCTGCCTTTAACCTTTTTCCCATCTCAGAAAGTAGAACAGGGTCATCTAGTATCATTAAATGGACATTTAAAATTTTCAAATCATTACTTTTTACTTTTCCCTTTAAAGAAGATTTTAGAAATTTTAATTCTTGCTTAGCTCCTTGAATAGCTTTTTCAAATCTAATCATCTCATCTGCTAGCATATGAGGTTCTATCTTATATTCTAGAACTCTTGATTTTTTTTGGCTACGTAGATATGGTTCACCTATTACAATTCCTTCAAAAATTGCCTTTCCCATTATCTTTTCCATATATTTTCCCCTTTTAATTTTTTATTATCTAATTATATGTTATTTTCTTTGTTTTTTCAAGGGGAAGCACTAAAAATCCAACACTTTATAACTATTATTTTTCTAACTTAATCCTTCTATTTTTCTTCTAAATAAATAAAAAAGGAGCCTTCAATT
>JAGLEA010000190.1 GCA_023145315.1 Psychrilyobacter sp. | reverse complement strand
ATTTTCTTTTCTAAATTTTTGAGGTACTGTATAACTAATCGCATCAGTTGCTTCTATCTCTATATATTCTTCATTTCTTTTGATTTCATTTTTAATGTATTTAGCAGCATTATTTCCAGCTCTTCTAGATTCAGCACTTACGAAATCTACTAAATCATGTACATGTACTACATTTCCACATGCAAATATTCCTTCTATAGAAGTTTCCATAGATTCATTTACAAATGGTCCTGATGTTCTTCTATCCATAACAATTCCTGCATTTATAGAAAGGTCATTTTCAGGAATAAGTCCTACTGACAATAACAAAGTATCTACATCATAGTTGATCTCTGTTCCAGGAATTGGTTTTCTATTTTCGTCTACTTTAGCTACTGTAACTCTTTCTAATCTACCATCACCTTTTACATCTGTAACAGTATGAGATAGTAATAAAGGTATATCATAATCTTCTAAACATTGCACTATGTTACGAGTTAATCCACCTGAGTAAGGCATAAGTTCTACTACAGCTTCTACTTTAGCTCCCTCTAATGTCATCCTTCTAGCCATGATTAATCCGATATCTCCAGATCCTAATATAACTACTTTTTTACCTACCATATATCCTTCCATATTTACGAATCTTTGAGCAGTTCCTGCTGTAAATATCCCTGCTGGTCTATCTCCAGGAATTGCAATTGCTCCTCTAGTTCTTTCTCTACATCCCATTGCTAATATGATGGCTTCTGCTTCTATTTCCATATATCCATCAATAGAATTTATAGCTTCTATTTTTTTATTCCCATCTACATTTAATACCATTGTATCTAATTTATATTCTATACCTTGTTCTGCCATTTGATTTATAAATCTTTGAGCATATTCTGGTCCTGTTAATTCCTCTTTAAATTCATGTAATCCAAAACCATTATGGATACACTGTTGTAGGATTCCTCCTAATTCATTATCTCTTTCTAAGACTAATATGTTTTCAATACCATTCTTTTTTGCTTCTATTGCTGCAGCAAGACCAGCTGGCCCTCCACCTAATACTACTAATTCGTATTTCATCTATATTCCTCCACTAAAATCAATTTCTAGTTATTTTATTTTATTCCACTATTCTTCTAATTTAATCGTTATCAACTACCAATTACTACTATCCCTTAGTTTCTCCTGTTAATATATAAGAATTTTCTCTATCTAAAACTATCTCTTCTAAACTTTTTCCTAATTCACGAGCTAATATTTCTTGAATTTTTGGTCCACAGAATCCACCTTGACATCTTCCCATTCCTGGTCTGCATCTCTTTTTTATTCCATCGACTGTAGTTCCCCCTACATTTCTATGGATTGCATCTACTATTTCACCCTCAGTGATATTTTCACATCTACAAATCATGTTTCCATATCTACTATCTTCAGCTATTAATTCTGCTTTTTTTTCAGCTGTTTCAGTTATAAATTCATAGTGGTGTTTTCTATTTGCTTTAAATTCTTTATTTAATTCTACATTTCCTAATATTTCTTTCGCTATCTCAACTACATCTAATGCTATTGCTGGTGCTGATGATAATCCTGGTGATTTAATTCCTGCTACATTTATAAACCCTTTAGCTCCTTCTACTTCCCCAACTATAAAATCATTTGTACTTGGTTGAGCTCTAAGACCTGCGAAGTTTCTTATTCCTTCTCTAAAATTTAATTCTGGAATAGATTTTAATGAATGTTCTCTAACAAAATCCAATCTTTCAGTTGTTGTTCCTAAATCTTCTCTATCAGATAAATCTTCTGCATCTGGACCAGCTAATACATTTCCATGTACTGTAGGAGTTACTAAAACACCTTTTCCTAATTTTGTAGGACATTGAAATATTACATGATTAACTAGTTCCCCTTGTGTTTTGTCTAATACGAAGTATTGACCTCTTCTAGGAATGATTGAAAAAGTTTTTTCTGCTACCATTTGATGAACTTTATCAGCGTATACACCTGAAGCGTTGATTACACATTTTACCTTATAATCTCTCTTATTAGTTACTACTTTATATCCACCTTCTATTTTTTCTATATCTAATACTTCTGTATTTAAATCTAATTTTACACCATTATCTACTGCATTTTCTAATAATGCTATTGTCATCTCCCAAGGTCCTACTATTCCTGCTGTAGGAGCTAATAATGCTGCCACTGCTTCTTTTCCAATTTTTGGTTCAATCCTTCTTAATTCCTCTTGCTCTACTATTTTTACACCTGGAATATTGTTCTCAATTCCTCTATTTAGTAAATCTTCTATATGAGCTCTTTCCTCTTCACTACTTGCTACAACTATAGATCCAGTTCTTATAAATGGAAAATCTAACTCTTTACTTAATTCATCAAACATTGCATTACCTAAAGCGTTATACTTTGCCATAAGAGTTCCTTCTACAGCATCATAACCTGCATGAACTATCGCTGAATTTGCTTTTGTTGTTCCATTTGCTACATCATTTTCCTTGTCAATAACAACTATATCTAAATTATACTTTGATAATTCTCTTGCTATTGAACCTCCGATTACTCCTGCTCCTACTATTAAAACATCCTGCATAAATACTCCTCCTTTTAAAATAAAAAGAACACTAAAAGAATCAAGATTTATATCTTGTCTTTTAGCGCTCTTCATCTCTAGCTATTATTTAATTTA
>JAGLEA010000019.1 GCA_023145315.1 Psychrilyobacter sp. | reverse complement strand
TAAAGAGTAATACATTAAAAAGTAAAAAGGAGATAAAAGATGAACAAAATAGAAGAAGTAATAGTAGTAGGAGCAGGATTAGCAGGTAGTGAAGCAGCATACCAATTGGCTAAAAGAGGAGTTAAAGTAAAATTATACGAGATGAGACCTGTAAAAAATACAGAGGTTCATACTGGAGATAAATTTGGTGAACTAGTTTGTAGTAATTCTTTTGGATCTAACTTACTTTCAAATGCGTCTGGTCTTATGAAAGAAGAGTTAAGAATGATGGGATCTTTGCTTGTAGAAGTAGCAGATGCAACTAAAGTTCCAGCAGGACAAGCATTAGCAGTAGGTAGGGAAGAATTTGCTGAGATGATAACAGCAAGATTAGAAGCAGAAGGAAATATAGAAATAATCCGTGAGGAGTTAAAAGAAATACCAAAAGATAGATATGTTATCATAGCTAGTGGACCATTAACATCAAAGGAGCTAACAGATGATATCCTTACATTAACTAATGGAACAAATCTTTATTTTTATGATGCAGTAGCACCAATAGTAACTCTAGAGTCTATAAACCAAGAAAAAGTATATTATCAATCTAGATACGATAAAGGTGATGGTGAGTATATAAATTGTGGAATGACTGAAGAGGAGTATAATAAATTTTATACTGAATTAATAAATGCCGAAAGATCACCGATTAAAACTTTTGAAGAAGAAAAATTATTTGAGGCATGTATGCCAGTTGAGAAAATGGCAAGTCGAGGGGAGAAAACATTACTATTTGGACCATTGAAACCAAAAGGGCTAACAAATCCTCGTAAAGATGTGAAAGATTATGCTGTAGTACAACTAAGACAAGATGATAAGAGTGGTAAGTTATATAACCTAGTAGGATTTCAAACAAACTTAAAATGGGGAGAACAAAAGAGAGTTTTCCAAATGATTCCAGGGTTAGAAAATGCTGAGTTTATTAGATATGGAGTTATGCATAGAAATACATTTATTGATTCAACAAAATTACTAAATAAAAGTTTAAATCTTAAAACTAATGAAAAGATATTCTTTGCTGGACAAATTACAGGTGGAGAGGGATATGTAGCAGCTATGGCAACAGGGATGATGTCAGCAATAAACTTATACCACCATATGTTGGGAGAAGCAGAATTTGTACTAGAAGATATCACTTCTACAGGTTCTATAATAAACTATATAACAGAAGAAGGAAAGAAGGAATTCCAACCTATGGGTCCAAATTTTGGGATAGTAAGAGCTATGGATGGGAAAAGAATCAGAGATAAAAGAGATAGAAATACAGCATTAGGAGAAAGATCAGTAGAATATATGAAAGAAAAAATAAAAGAGATTAAGTAAGATAGAATTAAAGGCGGGGAGATGAAGCTTTGGAAAAATTAGTAAAAGAATTTCTCTACTATGAAAGATTTGGGCAACAAAAAAGTGAGAATACAATAAAATCTTATAAAAAAGATCTAGAACAATTTTTAGAGTTTATAATAGGCCATGAGATGATAGAAAGTATAGGAGAAGTAGAAGAACTAAATATTAGAGGATTCGTACTACATCTTACATCTGTAAATATAACAAAAAGGTCCCAGAGTAGAAAGTTATCTACTCTAAGAACTTTTTTTAAATATCTAAAAGAGAAAAATATAATTAATAAAAATCCAATGTTACTCCTAAATAATCCAACATTTAAGAATAAATTTCCCATTCTTTTAAATAAAAATGAATTAGATAGGTTACGGGAAGCTATAGATATTACAAAAACTAATGGTATTCGAGATCGTCTAATATTAGAACTCCTTTACTCTAGTGGAATTCGTGCTAGTGAGTTACTCTCATTGGGAGAGAATGTGATAGATTTGGAAGAAAGAGAGATGAAAATAGCAGGGAATAGTAGTAGAACCGTTTTTTTTAGTAGTATAGCAAAAAAATATTTACTTAAATATTTAGAAAGAAAAAAATTAAAATATAAGGAAAAATATAACCTAGATATAATTTTTGTCAATGGTAGTGGAACTAGGTTAAGCGATCGTTCACTTCGTAGAATTATAGGAAGGTATGCAGAAAAGTCAAAAATAGAAAAGGAAATAAGCCCCCATACATTTCGTCATACTTTTGGTGTTTACATGTTAGAAAACGGAATGAATATCCATCATTTACAAGAATTGATGGGTCATAGTAGCTTTGAAAGCACAAGAATATATGAGGAGCATATGATAGTGATTAGAAGAAGTAAATAGTAAAATAATATTGGGAGGTAGGAGATTGAAATTTAGATCAACAACTATACTTGCTGTTAAAATAGGAGATAAAGTAGCTATTGCAGGAGATGGACAAGTAACTTTTGGCGATACAGTATTTAAAAATAAAGCAGTGAAAATAAGAAAATTTTATGATGGAAAGATATTAGCAGGTTTTGCTGGAGCAGCAGCAGATGCTTTTGCATTATTTGATAAATTTGAAAATAAACTAGATGAATTTGGTGGAAATCTCAAAAAATCTTCTGTAGAACTAGCTAGGGAGTGGAGATCAGATAAAGCCCTAAGAGAATTAGATGCTATGTTGGTAGTGGCAGATAAAAATAATCTTTTAATTTTATCTGGAACAGGTGATGTCTTAGAAACTGATGATGGAATTGCTGCTATAGGATCTGGTGGAACTTATGCTTACTCTGCTGCTAAAGCCCTTGTCCGTCATACTAAGCTAGAGCCTCATGAATTAGTAAGGGAAAGTTTACAAATAGCAGGAGAAGTATGCATCTATACTAACACAAATATTAGTGTCGAGAAATTATATTAATAGGGTAAAAAAGGAGACAAGATGGGATTTAAAGTTGCAGTAGATGGACCAGCAGGATCAGGAAAAAGTACCATTGCAAAAATTTTAGGAGAAAATTATAATTTAACATATTTAGATACAGGTGCTATGTACAGGATGATAGCTTATAAATCTATCAAAGATAAAGTAAATTTGGATGAAATCAGTGAAGTGGTAGAGTTATTAGAAAAGGTAACCATCGATATGAAAGACAATAAGTTTTTTACAGATGGAGTAGACGTAAGCCAGGAAATTAGAACTCCTGAAGTGACATCTATCGTGTCAAAAGTAGCAGCAATAAGAGAGGTCAGGGTAAAGTTAGTAGACCTACAGAGAGAAATATCTAGAGGCAAAGATGTAATATTAGATGGAAGAGATATTGGAACTGTAGTATTTACAAATGCAGATTTAAAAATATTTTTAGTGGCATCACCTGAAGAAAGAGCTAATAGAAGGGTAATTGATTTTAAAAATAAAGGTATCGAAGAAAAATTTGAAGATGTACTGAGCGAGATAATCAAAAGGGATAATTTTGATTCGAATAGAAAGGAGTCGCCATTAAAAAAAGCTATGGATGCTATAGAGATAGATACTAGTTTTATGAATATAGAGGAAGTAGTAAGGGCTATTTCGGTACTAATAGAGAAGAAAAAATAGGAGGTTAATAATATTATATATAATATATTGAGAACTATATTAGGTGTTCCTGTAGCAATTGGAATGATATTTTCTAGTAAATTAAGAAGTTTTATAGTGAAAAGAATTTTTCAGAAAATACCTTGGAATATATCGGAGGACACTGTATGGGTTCATTGTGCCTCTGTAGGAGAGGTTAATTTAGCAGAACCAATAATAGAAAAGTTTATAGAAAAAACTGAAAACATAATATTAATTACTATGTTAACAGACACTGGGAGATCTACAGCAGAAAAAAAATATAGTAATAACCCTAGGATAAAACTATTATTTTTTCCATTAGATGACTATTATTCAATAAAGAGAATATTAAAAAGAATAAATCTAAAGAAATTAATTCTAGTAGAAACTGAAATATGGCCTAACTTAATTAAATTAGGATCTGAAAATGCAAAAGTAGTAATGATAAATGGACGAATATCTGACTCAAGTATCAGATCTTATTCAAAAATTAGAAAAATACTAAAAAATTTATTTACCAAGATAGACATATTTATAATGCAAACAGAGAGAGATAGAAAGAGAATAGTATTTTTGGGTGCTCCTAAAGAAAAAACATATAATTATGGAAATTTAAAATTTAATATTGAACTTCCTAAATATAAAGAGGAAGAATTAAAAGAACTTCGTTCAAAATTAGAAGTAGGAGATAAAAAAGTATTTGTTGCTGGAAGTACTAGAACAGGAGAAGAGGAATTTATATTAGAAGCATTTAAAGAGTTGGAAAACACTTTATTAATACTAGTCCCAAGGCATATAGAGAGAACTTCAGATATTTGTGAAAGATTGTTAGATAATAAATTTAAATATCAAAAGTGGAGTGAGATAGAGAAAATTAGGAGTAAACAATTAATAGTAAATACTAAAGAATATAATACAAAAGCTAGAAAAGAAGAAAAGGAAGTCATAATAATAGATAAAATAGGGGAGCTCCGAAAACTATACGCAATATGTGATATAGCTTATGTAGGAGGGACTTTAGTAGATGTAGGAGGACATAGTTTATTAGAACCCTTATTTTATAGAAAATCTCCATTATTTGGACCTTATGTCCAAAATGTTCGTGATATAGCACGTGAAGTTTTAGCAAGAAAAATAGGTACACAAGTAAATGATTTAGCAGGACTAAAAAACGCACTATTAGAAATAAAAGATAAAAATAATCTGAAAAATTCTAATGAAAAAAAATCTTTAGAAGATGGAATAGAGAAATTTTTTGATGAAAATGGACATGTGGTAGAACTAACCTTCAACAAGATAAAAAATTGACATAATATATAAAATTTAGTATACTGAAATGTAAGAAATAGGGAAAATTAGGAGGCAAAATGTCTGAAATTAAAGATAATCAAGTAGGAGATTTGTGGAAACATTTTTTCAAATTTGAAAGAAGACACTATAATCCATACATGTTAAAATTAACAGAACATCCAAACTATATAATGTATGATACAAAAATAATGGATTCATACAAGGGAAGATGGAATGAATATTTTAAAAACGATCATCCTACCTATCTTGAGATAGGGTCTGGAAGTGGAAGTTTTGCAAATAATATGTGTGTAAGGTATCCAGATAGAAATCATATGGCTCTTGAAATAAGATTTAAAAGACTAGTGCTTTCAGCAAGACAAAGTGAGAAACTAGAATTAAAAAATCTACTTTTTATTAAAAGACGTGGTGAAGAGATTACTAATTTTATAGGTAAAGAGGAGATGGCAGGATTATATATTAATTTTCCAGATCCATGGGAAGGGAAGGAAAAAAATAGAATACTTCAACCTAAATTATTTAAATTATTAGATGAAATATTAGCTAAAGATGGAAGGTTATTTTTTAAAACAGATCATGATAAATATTATGAAGATGTATTAGAATTTATGCCTGAAGTAGAAGGATACGAAGTTGTATATCACACAAATGATCTACACAACAGTCCATTAGCAGAAGAAAATATAATGACAGAATTTGAAAGCTTATTTACATATAAACATCAAAAAAACATAAACTATATAGAAATTAGAAAAAAATAAAATCTAAATACGGGGTGGATCATGGGAAGTTATGTAGTAGTAGGAACGCAATGGGGAGACGAAGGAAAAGGGAAAATTATCGATGTATTAGCTCATAAGGCTGATTATGTAGTAAGATTCCAAGGTGGAAACAATGCAGG
>JAGLEA010000189.1 GCA_023145315.1 Psychrilyobacter sp. | reverse complement strand
GCTAATGCTCCTGGATCTTTTACCCCTTTTAAATTCTCCTCATTAACATATGAAGATCTTCCTGCTTTAGCTTTTAACATTTGTGATGTTGATTCTGCACCTTTTATAGCTTCTTCAATAGCTATAGCCAGCCCATCTTTTTTTAAACCTAATAATGCGGGTTCTAAAGCATCAATCATCGTACAATCTCCTATACTTGCTCCACCAAAAAACTTCATTTGTTCCAATCCTTTTAAAAGTGACTCTGAAAGATTATTTTTCACTTCATATTCTGCTCCTGAAGCTGTAAAAAAGATCGATAGTAATACACCACTAGATCCTCCCATAACAACAGCTAACTTTTCTCCTATCACTTGGAATAATAATCCTAAGTCATCTAATGGAAGATTATTATTTTCAGAACAATTTAAAATTTCTCTTGCTCCACTTTTAAATGTAGATCCTGTATCTCCATCTCCAACTAAACTATCTAATCTATTAAGTTCATCTTCAGAGTTTATTATAGCATTGCATATTACCCCTAATATATCCTTTACGTCCTCATTTTTAGTTGCTTTATATTCTATATTTTTAGTCTTTCTTTCTAAAGGTTGAGATTTGATCGTTCTTTTAGGAGTAATTCCTGTCCAAGCTTCTACCTCTACCTCACTTTTTAATGCTATCAATATATCCTCTGTCAACTCGACTGATGATATTGAAAATCCCTTCATATCGATAGAAGTCATATAAGTAGAAGGTCCTACAAAGTAATCACACATCATAAAAAATTCTTCTTTGAAAATATCATTTGTTATTAAACTCATCTCTAAAGGAGATATCCCACCTAAATTATTAATCAATATAGCATACTTCTTATCTTTAGAGTTATGCTCTCCTAATTTTTTCATAAGTTCTTTACTTAGCTCTTGAGATTGTGTATATTTTAATAAATTAATCCCTGGTTCACCATGAATTCCAAGTCCTAATTCTGCTTCACCTTCTGTAATTCTATCTGTATAATCTACACCTGGAATTCTGCAATTAGTAATTGCTACACCTATTGTTGCAATTCTTTTATTACATTCTTCAGCCATCTTTTTAACTTTGTCTAAGCTCGCTCCTTGTTCTGCATAGTATCCCGCTACTTTATGAACAAAAAGAGTTCCTGCTAATCCTCTAGGTTGATCTGCATCTTTTATTGCAATATCTTCCTTTACTATCACTACTTCTACTGGAATTCCCATCTTTTTAGCTCTTTCTGCTGCTAATCCAAAATTTAAACGATCTCCAGTATAATTTTTTACGATAAGTAAACAACCAGCTTTTCCTGAAACAGCTAATATTGCACTCAACACTGCATCTATACTAGGAGAGGCGAATATATCACCACAAACAGCTGCACTTAGCATTCCTTTACCTACAAATCCTGCATGTGCTGGTTCATGTCCTGAACCACCACCTGAAATAATAGATACCTTGTTTTTTTCAATATTTCTTCTAGAAACAACCCTTATATTTTCTCCAAAATTTAATTTTACTAAATTATCGTGTTTATTTGTTGCTAATAATCCATTTATTGCCTCATCCACAATATTTTCTTTTTTATTAAAAAAAATTTTATTCATATGTGATTTCTCCTTTTTATATTTTTAATCAATCTAACTTTTTCTCCTTAATCTTCCCATTCCATAGATCTTGTTACAGCTTTTTTCCAACCTTTATAAGATTTAACTCTTTTTTCTTCTGACATATCAGGACTAAATTTTCTGTTTAAAGTCCATCTTTCTGTTATTTCTTTTTTATCATCCCAGAATCCTACTGCTAATCCTGCTAAGTAAGCTGCACCTAAAGCTGTAGTTTCTGTTACCTTTGGTCTAAGTACATCTGCTTCTAAGATATCAGATTGAAATTGCATTAAGAAATTATTTGCTACAGCACCCCCATCTACTCTTAGTGATGATAATTTAATTCCAGAATCCTCTTGCATAGCTTCTATTAGATCTTTACTTTGATAAGCTATCGACTCTAATGTTGCTCTTATTATATGATTTCTATTTGCACCACGAGTTAACCCTACGATACATCCTCTTGCATACATATCCCAATAAGGTGATCCTAATCCAACAAATGCTGGCACTACATATACACCATTACTATCTTCTACTTTTTGAGCAAAATATTCAGAATCTGCTGCATCTTTTATAAGTCCCATCTCATCTCTTAACCATTGAATTGATGCTCCTCCTACGAATACACTTCCTTCTAAAGCATATTCTACTTTTCCATTCATTCCTATAGCAATAGTAGTTAATAATCCATTTTTAGATTCTACCATTTTTTCACCTGTATTCATTAGTAAGAAACATCCTGTTCCATATGTATTCTTAGCTTCTCCAGGATTAAAACATGCTTGTCCAAATAATGCTGCTTGTTGATCTCCTGCTATTCCTGCGATAGGTATTCTAAATCCACCCTTTCCACCTAAGTTAGCATATCCATAAACTTCACTTGAATTTTTAACTTCTGGTAACATTGATTTAGGAATATCTAATATTTCTAATAGTTTTTCATCCCATTCTAGAGTTTTTATATTGAACATCATTGTTCTTGATGCATTAGTATAATCAGTTACATGTACTTTTCCATTTGTTAATTTCCAGACTAACCAAGTATCTATAGTTCCAAATAACAGTTCTCCATTTTCAGCTTTTTCACGAGCTCCCTCAATATTATCTAAGATCCATTTTACCTTCGTTCCACTGAAATAAGCATCTACAACTAATCCTGTATTTTTTCTAATATACTCTTCATGCCCTGCCTCTTTTATCTCACCACATATATCCGCTGTTCTTCTACATTGCCAAACTATGGCATTATATACTGGATTTCCTGTTGATTTTTCCCATACTACTGCTGTTTCTCTTTGATTTGTAATACCAATACTTGCTATTTCTTCAGGCTTTATTGCTGTTTTTGCTAATACTTCTGTTAACATTGAACTTTGAGTTGCCCATATTTCCATAGGATCATGCTCTACCCATCCTGTTTCTGGGAATATTTGAGTAAACTCTCTTTGTGATGTTCCTACTGTGTTTCCATTTTTATCAAAAACTATAGCTCTTGAACTTGTAGTTCCTTGATCTAGTGCTATTACATATTTCTTTTCCATTTTAAACCTCCGTTAAATTAAGTATTATTTTTTATTATTAAATGTTCCTATTTGTTCAGGTTCTAGCTCACATACATCATCTTTACATACCATTTTAGGTAAATTCTTTGTGATTACACCATCATATAACAATGCTCCTAATTGTGCTCCTACAATCGGCCCTAAAATTGGTACCCAGAAATATGGATTTGCTAATCCACCTGTATATGCCACTTTTCCCCATCCTGCTAAAAATGCAAATGTTTTTGGTCCAAAGTCTCTTGCCGGATTCATTGCAAATCCTGTTAATGGTCCCATAGATCCACCTATAACTGCAATTACTACTCCTACTAATATTGCTGACGAATGTCCTTTAGGAGCTCCGTTATTGTCATCTCCTACTGCTAGTATTGTCATCATTAATACTGCTGTTATTACTAACTCTACAACAAATGCTTGAAAATTATCAATATGTACATTTGGATAAGTTGAAAAAATTCCTGCTGTTGATAAGCTCTCTACAGTTCCTCTTGTTATTCCATGTACTTTGTCATAAGCAACAAACAAGTGTCTATACAAAAAATACACTAATGCTGCTGCTGAAAACGCTCCTAAGAATTGAGAAACAATATAAGGAATTACCTTTGATTTTTCAAATCCTCTTCTTGTCATCAACGCTAAAGTTACTGCAGGATTTAGATGCGCACCAGAAACACCGGCTGTTACGTAGATAGCTATTGTTACACCTAATCCCCAAATAATACTAATTTCCCATTGTCCCATAGAAACACCTGCTACAACTAATGCCGCAACACAACCTACACCAAAAAATATTAAAATTGCCGTTCCTAAAAATTCTGATAAACACTCACCTAGTAATCGATCTTTTCTCATCTTATCCTCCATTTTATTTATTAATATTTCTAAAAAATAGAGAAGAAAAAAAGGACATCACAATATAGGCGTCTTTTTTTCTTCTCTTCATCTCTAAGAAATATTTAGTTATACTAAAATATAGCTTTTTTTTTTTGCTCTGTCAAGTTTATTTTCGTGTTTTTTATGCATTTAACATAGTTAATGTTTATTTTAAGAACAAATCTCAATTAACATAGGGTTTTATAGGTTAATATCTTTATTGTTAAAATTTAATTAATTCTAGTTAGATCTATTACACCTTCAAACTTTTTTATAATATTAAAGAAATATTTACTACTTACATAACGTGGAAGTGAAAAATGCATTATTTTTTTTATCACTATGTGTTCGCCATCATCTACTTCACTTATTTTTTTATTCATAATTATCTTTATTTCTTTTTCCTTTGTTATCTCTTTTATAATTCCTTCTAATTCTTCACATTGCTCATATTCTAAAATTATTTTTTTTATCTTTCTTTTATCTATATATGTCGTTTCCAGTTCTTTCACCAAGTGTGACAAAAATAAAATCATCAGTGCCGCTGGAACAATAAATATATAAAATCCTGTTCCTATTCCTATTCCTAATATAGCCACAAGCCATAGAGTAGCAGCCGTCGTAAGACCTTTCACTGTATCTCCACCTCTCATTATGACACCAGCTCCTAAAAAACCTATTCCAGAAACTACTGGTGCTATAAGTCTTGTTGTATCCGATTTTATATAATCTCCTATTGGATCCATCCCTGTTCTATTTGATATCATTATTTGAAGAATACCTACTATTGCAGCTCCAGAACAAGCTAACATATTAGTTTTTATCCCTGCTGGTTTTCCTCTTTTCTTTCTTTCAAAACCAAATAAAGCACCAATTATACAAGCTATAAATACCCTTAACATAAATTCTTGTAGACTTATTCCATAAAGTGTAGTTATCATAATCCCCCCTATATTTTTATTAAAAACAAAAGGAGGATTATTCCTCCTAATGCTTTTACTTTAAATTTTCATGTATTGTTTTTACTGATTCAAAAATATAAGTAGGTAATATATCAGAGTTTTCTACATCCTCTCTAGTTGCTTCTCCTGTTAAGACTAAGATAGTATCTATCCCAGCATTTTCTCCTAATTTCATATCAGTATAAAGCCTATCTCCTACCATCACTACATCTTCTTGCTTTAGGTTATATTTATCTAAAATAGATTCTATAATAAGACTATTTGGTTTCCCTATAATTTTAGGTAGTTTTCCACCTGTTGCAGCTTCAAACATCTTTATCATAGCACCTGTATCAGGCATAGTCTTCCCAGCTGGCAATGGACAAACATAATCAGGATGAGTAGCTAAGTACTCAACTCCGTCTTTAATGTAATCACAAGCTATCCATATTTTTTCATAAGTCAATGTTGTATCAAATCCTAATACTACATAATCAGGATTTTCATCTCTTCCTTTCACCAAAGTAAAACCATTTTGTTCAAATTCAGCTTCTAAGTATTCATTTCCTAATAAAAATATTTTTGCTCCTGGTTTAAATTTATTAATATAAATTCTTGTCGCTTCTCCAGATGTAAATATTTTTTCTTCCTCTACTTCATATCCCATCTTCTTTAGTTTATTACAGTATACACCACTATTTTTAGAAGAATTATTTGTCATAAATACAAATTTAGTTTTTCTTTCGTCTAGGTGCTCTAAAAGTTCTACTGATCCATCTATAAAATTATCTCCTAAATAAATAGTTCCATCCATATCAAATATAAAACATTTTTTTTCTTTTAAATTCATTAGTTTACTCCTTTATCCTAATAGATTTGGTATGAACATAGC
>JAGLEA010000188.1 GCA_023145315.1 Psychrilyobacter sp. | reverse complement strand
TCTCAAGATCATCACGATAATCTTCTAATGCACTAATCTCATTAACTGTGGTACTTTTAAAACCTAATTTTAAAAAACCTTTATCATTTTTATACTCATGATTAGCATTTATATCCCATCTATCATCTAGGGAACTCTCTTTTTTAGAAACTAGTAAATTATCGACAGTTACTAGACCTTTTCCCACAGAATCAAAATCATACCATTGTTCAAATCTTCCGATTAATAGTCCTTGTCTATCAGAATACATGGGTGATATTCCACCTTTAAATTTTCCCGATCCATAGTTTATACCACTTTCAATATGAAATCCATAGTCAGAATCATCTCCCCATTCAGGAAATAATGGAACTTCAGAGCCTTGTCTAATATTCACAGCGTACCAAGGAAACCAACCAACTCTTTTATCTTGAATATATAACTCTACATTCTGAAATTCTGCTTTATTGTCAGGAATTATATTTAATTTATTACTTAGAAGGTAATATCCACCTTTTTTATAATCTTTAGTATCTACAATTTGAAAATCTGTTGTAAACCAAGCGTTCTTCAAAGAGAAAGCATCATCATTAGATTCTCCTACTGCTCCACCAAAATAAATACGTGTATTAGGAGCTTCTGCTCCTGTTATATTCCCTACTTCCATATATGAAACGCTATCATAGTACTTAAGAGAGTTATTATTTGGTGATAATAACATCTTTTTAGAATCTATCCTCACTTCATTTGGACCTTCATTCATACTAACTTGAACATCTCCATTAGTCGTAATTAGATCTGATTCAGTATCTCTTTCAAATCCTTGGGCTTGTAGTTTAAGTTCATTCGATTGTAGTTTTATTCCATCTTTAGATTTTATACTATTATTCTTTGTATCAATAGTTATTTCGTCACTAGAAAGAGCAGCTCCATTAGTAGAGCTGCTAGAATTTATTTTTTTTTCTGCTGAAGAAGCAGTTGTAGTTGCTGTAGTTTTTAATTTATCAGCAAAACCAGGTTTATTCTCTCCATATGTAAGTTGAACAACACAAAAAAGAAAGATGGCTATTAATTTTGAATTAGAATTTTTCATAAATATATTCCCCTCTATTTATAAGGATAAACCTTACATTGTAGTTAATTAAAGTATATCATATAAATGAAGAATTCAATCTAAAAAAATAAAAAAAAAAGAGCCCTAAGGCTCCTGTGTTTAGTAAGAGTTTAATTTTTCTAATAATGCATCTTTTTGAACTAACCCTATAATTTGATCTACAGGCTCTCCATTTTTAAATGCAATCATAGTTGGTATACTTCTAACACCAAATTTTTGTGATAAACCTGGATTATCATCAACATTTACCTTTACTATTTTAGCTGTAACTTCTTCTGATAACTCATCTAAAATTGGAGCTAACATCTTACAAGGTCCACACCAGTCAGCAAAAAAGTCAACTAAAACTACACCATCTTTTATTACTTTATCAAAACTAGCCTCATCCGTATGTATAACTTTACTCATATTAATTCCTCCTATAATTTAATGATTGATAAAATCAACCCTATTCAATATAAAATAATATATCACATAAAATCTAGTGTGTCAAACAGTTCTCTTTCCCCTATAATTCACCTTATAAAACAATTCAAGTATACTCGCTCTTTGAAAAAATCAAATTGAAATTATGTAGAAATAATGTTATAATTTTTTTTAGTATTGAAGAAATTATATATATAAAATATCAGGGAGATGTGAAAAATGGGTGACTTAAATAACCAATTGTTTTTATTAATTAATAATTTTGCAGGAAAAAACGAAACCTTTGATAAAGTTGGGGTTTTTCTAGGAGAAAATGGACCATTTATTTTTATAGGGTTGATACTATATCTATATTTTATAAGAAAAAATAAGAAAGAAACAATCTACGCTACTTTCACGGTTATTTTAGCAATATTATTTAATCATGTTTTGGAACTATTCTACTTTCATCCTAGACCATTTGCAGTAGGATTAGGAACAGTTCTTAAAGAACATGCAGCAGACAGCTCGTTTCCATCAGATCATACAACATTTATGTTAGCTCTTTCATGGTCATTAATTGCATTTGTAAAAACAAAAAAAGTAGGAATAAATATGATCATAGTAGGAACTATTTTTGGATTATTTAGAGTTTTTGAAGGTGTACACTATCCTTTTGATATCTTAGGAGCTTTAGCTATGGGATGGGTTAGTGCATTTATTATTTATAAGAGCCAAAACATATTAAATCCATTAGTTACTCTAATATTAAAGATTGACAGTAAAATATTTAAAACAAAAATTAAGAATTAAAAATAAATATAAAATTTAATTTGGAGGTAAGATGAAAGTTTTCGTTACAGCAGGAATGGGATGGGTAGAAGTAGTTACTGGAAGTATGTTTTCAGGAAAGAGTTCTGAATTAATAAATAGATTAAAGATGGCAAAATATGCCAAACAAAGTGTAGTAGCATTTAAACACTCTAGTGATACAAGATATCATGAAAACAAATTAGCTTCCCACGATAAGATGTTTATAGAAGCTATACCTGTTACCACTGTAGAAGATATGGAAAAAATATTCTTTGAAAAATATAGTGATTCTCAAGTTATAGGTATCGATGAAATACAATTTTTCAACTCTGGTGCAATAGAGTTCTGTGAGAAATTAGCAGATATGGGGAAAAGAGTAATCGTAGCAGGACTAGATAAAGACTTTAAAGGAGAACCTTTTGGTGATATGGGTGAACTACTAGCAAGAGCAGAGTATGTAGATAAACTACAAGCTATATGTGCTGTCTGTGGTAATCCAGCAACTGTATCTCAAAGATTGATCAATGGTGAGCCTGCGAGAGCAGATGATCCTATAGTATTAGTAGGAGCCACAGAAAGCTATGAACCTAGATGTAGAAGATGTCATGAAATTAAAAAGTAAAATAATATTTTAGAAAAAAAGGAGTCATAGATGAATTTTAGAAGTTTAGAAAAAACAAAAAAATTTGGATATTTATTTTTCATATCATATAAGGGTTCAAAATTTCATTCTTTTGACGAAAATAAGGATGAAAAATCTACAAAAAAAACTGTGAAAGGTGAATTTATAAGAGTTTTAACAGAATTAGGAGTTACCTGGGCAAAGGGAGTTCAGCAAGGTGGTAGAACTGATGCAGATGTAAGTGCTCGTGAAAATGTACTATATATAAACTCAAACAATAAGATAAACAAAATAGAATTAAAAACTAAATTTAATGAAAAAATTAAAAATATGAAAATCATTAAAATAGAAAAGACACTTCCTAACTTGGCTATTCCAGAGATGATCCATGGGAGAAAATATAAATATAGTTACCCTAAAGAAAAAATAGTTTCTTCTCCTGAAGATATCACTAAAAGGTGTATAGAACTCAGTGGGACCTATGATGTAAGTGGATATACAGATAAAAAAGGACAAAAATTAAAAGAGAAAATAAGAGATGTAGAAGTAAAATTTATAGATGGTAGTTTATACTTTAGCGGTAATTCATTCATGCCAAAACAAGTAAGAATGATGTCAGGGTATATCTTAACTAGTGAGAAAAAGATCATGCCTGGTAAATATTTAAGTTTAGAAAAAATAATTTTATCTGAAGAACTCAAGGAAATCTTAGTAGAAGAAGTAGATACTATAGTAGAAAAAAATATACTAAAAGTAGAAAAAATTAAAGACAT
>JAGLEA010000187.1 GCA_023145315.1 Psychrilyobacter sp. | reverse complement strand
GCTTCTAATATAAAAGCTTTAAGAAAAAAATATGGGAAAATAATCATTAAAACGGTTTAAAATTTATTGAAAGGAGATCTCGAGATGATAAATAGAGTAATATCAATCTACGATTATATTTTTAGAAAACCTAAAGTAGAGGAAGTTGAAAGATTAAAATCTATATTAACTCCTAAAGAATATGAAATCTTTATAAATATGGATGATTATGACCAAATACACTCTTTAAAAGTTTATAAATTAATGAAAAAAGACCATGTATTGAAAGATAAAAAATTATATCTAAAATTAGCACTTTTACATGATTGTGGTAAAGGGAGTGCTAATCTATATAGAAGAATCGCAACTTATATTAAAAAAGATCCTATATTAGGAATTCATCCTATATTAGGGTATGAGAAACTAAAAAAACTAGATCTAGATTTAGCCAAACTAGTATCTCAACATCACTCTAAAGATCAAGAGGAAAATATGGTAAGATTTCAAATCTTAGACGATAGGAGTTAATACATAAAATAATCGTAGAAAAAGGGAGAAAATTTATGAGTATCGATTTAGAAAAACATCTACTTTCAGTTGAGATGCCAGTACAATATATGGGGAACGAGGTAAATAGTATACATAAAAAGAAATTTAAAGCTAATATGTGCTTATTTTTCCCTGATATCTATGAAGTTGGAATGTCTAACTTAGGGATAAGAATACTATATGATATATTAAATAAAGTTGATGACTTTTCACTAGAAAGAGGTTTTTCACCATTAGAAGATATGGAAGCTCTTATGAGAGAAAAAAATATACCAATGTTTTCACTAGAAAGCCATACTCCATTAAAAGATTTTGATGTTGTTGGTTTTTCATTATCATATGAGATGAGTTACACCAATGTACTAAATGCTTTAGATCTAGCTGGAATACCATTTCGTGCTAGTGATCGTGGAGAGGAATATCCACTAATCATGGCAGGTGGAACATGTGCTGTAAACCCTGTTCCAATGAGCTCGTTTGTCGATTATTTTGTAATCGGTGATGGGGAAGATGTTATGCCAGAAATTGCAAAAATATTTATTGCAAATATAGACAAAACAAAGATCGAAAAATTGGAATTAATAAAAGATCTAGATGGTGTGTATATTCCTACACTACATAAAGGAAAAAAAATAAAAAAAGCTATAGTACCTAATTTAGACAACACAGAATTTTATTCAAATCAAATAGTACCTTTTGTAAAAATAGTACATGACAGAGTAGTCGTGGAGATCCAAAGAGGTTGTACAAGAGGATGTCGATTTTGCCAAGCAGGATATACATATAGACCTGTAAGAGAGAGAACTCTCGGTAAAAATCTAGCACTTATAGAAAAAACTCTAAAAGCTACGGGGTATAACGAGGTTTCATTATCATCATTATCAAGTAGTGACTACAGTAAGATAGATCCACTATTAGCTAATTTAGATAAAAAATATAAAGAAGATAGTCTTAGTATAGGACTACCCTCACTTAGAATGAATCCTTATTCAGTAGAAGTGGCAGAACAAATCCAAAGTGGTAAAAAAACAGGATTTACCTTTGCTCCAGAAGCAGGTAGTCAAAGAATGAGAGATATAATAAATAAAGGTGTGACAGAAGAAGAGATAATGGAAACAGCTATTGCAGCAGTAAAAGCAGGATGGACAACATTAAAATTCTACTTTATGATAGGGTTACCATTTGAAACAGATGAAGACCTACAAGGAATAAAGGATCTAGTATCAGAAGTAGTTTATAAGTGTAGAGCATATACTAGAAGGCTAAATATAACGGTAAGTATCTCAAACTTTATACCAAAACCTCATACACCATTTCAATGGGCTGAGCAGATGAATATCGAGGAGATGGAGAGAAAACATAAACTTCTAAAAGATCTATTTTATAGAGCTAAAAATGTGACTTTAAAGATGCATTTCAGAGAAAAATCTTATTTAGAAGGATTCCTATCTCGTGGAGATGAGAAAATAGGGGAGCTACTAGAAAAGGTATGGGCTAAAGGTGCAAAATTAGAAGATCATGGTAGAAACTTCCAATTTTCTAGATGGAAAGAAGCTATTGATGAGATTGGATTAAATGAACAAGATTATTTAGGAGAAAAAGAAACAGATGTAACACTACCTTGGAATATGATAGATATCGGTATTCCTGATAGTTTTCATGTGAAGGAATTAGAAAAAGCAAGAAAAGCAGCACTAACTCCAGATTGCCGTGAAAAATGTTACGGTTGTGGGATGAAGGGAAGGATAAAAGAGTGTGGAGAGTTAGTAGCAGATAATTTATAGGAATTAAATTAGGAGTAATCTATTGAAAAATAGGTTACTTTTTTTTGTGGTATACTAATAGTAAATAAAGAAAATAGGAAAAAATAAAGAGGAATAGTATAAAATGACTATGATACTAGAGGAGGAGTGAAAAGAATGGGAAAAAAAGAGTTGTTAAAGATGTTTACAGAATATGAAAAAAATTACATGAATATAGAATGGCATAAAAGTTTAAAG
>JAGLEA010000186.1 GCA_023145315.1 Psychrilyobacter sp. | reverse complement strand
AATTTTACAGAAAATAGCTATTAAAGGTTAAAACTCTTGCATTAATACATATATTATGATAAAATTCTCTTGTCGTACTAACCGGGGAGTCAGCGGTGCCTTGTTATCTACAATCCGCTTTAGTAGAGGTGATGTCGACCTGAGGATCAGTCTGTCATAGCAGGTCCTATTAAAAAATGTTGATAAGAAAGTCCTGTACGGCGAGATGCCGACGAACCGTGTCAGATTCGGAAGGAAGCAGCACTAAGATGGTTATTTTGGGTGTTATGGGATAGCTTTCTTTGAGTTTTTTAGTAGATTACCGTTTGGTTGGAGTGTATTCGAAGGTCGATGTACGACCTTTTTTTTTATAAAAAAATGGAGGGGTTATGTATAAAATATTTGATAATAAATCGTTAAAAGAAAATGAAAAAGAATTACAAAAGATTAATCCAAAAATAGAGATAACAGAAGAAAGTCTTTTTTACTGTATCTTTATAGAAAATACACTGATAGGATATGCAATTCTAAAAGAAGGAAACAAATTAGAAGAGATATTTATAGTAAAAGCTCAAAGGTATAAATCTTATGGAGTTAAATTAATAGAGTTTATAAAAAATCACTTAGCAACAAAAAATCAAGATGTATTGTATTTAGAGTGTTATGAAAAAAACCAAGTTTTTTTTAAGAAAGTTGGTTTTAAAAAATCAATAGAAAACTACTATGCAGTAGATGAGTTGACAAAAAAAAGAAAAAGAAAAAAAGAGGGGATTAGAAGTACTGTCTATTCAATCATTATAAATATAATTTTAGCAGGGTTAAAAATATTTTTTGGTCTGATAGGTAGGAGTAAAGCTCTGGTTGCTGATGGATTTCATTCAGTATCAGATGTTGTAGGTTCAATAGTAGTTTTGATAGGGATACATCTAGGAGATAAACCAGCAGACGAAGACCATCCGTATGGCCATGGGAAATTGGAAAGTATAGCAGGGAATATAATTGGTGTAATTTTAGTAGTGACTGCTTATAGTCTAATACTAGAAAATATAAATTTTTATTTAAATGAAAGTGTGAGAGTAATTCCAGAAAAAATAACGTTGATAATAGTAGTAATATCTATAATAGTTAAATATGGATTATATAGATATAAGTATAATATAGGAATGCGAATAAAAAATGATGCAGTATTAGCAGATGCAAGGGAGCATAAAAGCGATGTATTGTCTTCAGTAGCGGTATTAATAGGAATAGTACTATCAATCTATATAGATCCGATATTTGATATTATCCTAGGAGTAGGAGTGGGATTAATTATTGGAAAAGAGGGACTAAGTATAATATTTCAAACTTCTAACAGTTTAATGGATATTCAGGATAAAAAGTTATTAGATAGTGTCCAAAACTATGTTAATAAATTTGATAATGTAGAAAATTCACATGATATAAGGATGAAAACATCTGGTAATATGATATACCTTACATTTCATATAAGGTTAGATGGAAACATGAAAATATCAGAGGGACATGATATATCTGATGATATAAAGTATTCAATATTAAATAAATATGAGGAAGTAGGAGATGTTACCATCCATGTTGATTGTAGAATCTAGGATAGAAAAACTCCTTAAATAAACGGAAAGTATAAACAAATTATAGTTTAAATATTGAAAAAATGAAAAAAGATATGATATACTTATAAAGAGTGTAAAAACAAGTAAAAAGGATGGGAATATGAGCATATTAAATGGTTTAAATATAGAGCAAAGAAAGGCAGCAGAAAAAATAGATGGGGCTCTCCTAATCCTAGCAGGTGCAGGGAGTGGGAAAACTAGAACTGTAACATATAGAATAGCTCATATGGTACTGGAAAAGGGGATTAGTCCTTATAAGATCTTAGCAGTAACATTTACAAATAAAGCTGCAAAAGAGATGAGAGAGAGAGTAGGGAACTTAATAGGTTTAGAAGCAAAAAAAGTAATGGTATCAACATTTCATTCATTTGGTGTAAGACTCCTAAGAGTGTATGCCACGAAACTAGGTTATGATGCTAATTTTAATATATATGATGGTGATGATCAAAAAAAATTAGTTGGTAGGATTATGAGAGACTTAGTAGTGACAAACAAGCAACTAACACCTGCTATTGTTACATCTCGAATATCAAAATATAAAGAAGATGGAATGGAACCAGGAGATGTAGAAAAAGAAATTTATAATGCTGATACTAGAATTATATCAAAAGTATATGATAGATATGCTGAGGACCTAATAAAAAACAATGCAATGGACTTTTCAGATCTGTTAATTAATACAAATAAATTATTAGAAGATAGAGAAGTATTGGAAAAAATCCAAGATAGATATGAATATATAATGGTAGATGAATATCAAGATACAAATAATATCCAATATCAAATAGTGACAAAAATTGCAAATAAAAACAAAAATATTTGTGTTGTTGGAGATGAAGACCAAAGTATATATGGATTCCGTGGTGCTAATATAAAAAATATATTAGATTTTGAGAAGGAATATAAAGACGCATTAGTAGTAAAATTAGAGCAAAATTACAGATCTACGAAAAACATTTTAGGAGCTGCAAATAGCGTAATTAAACTAAATACGACTTCTAGGGGAAAAAATCTATGGACTGAAAAAGAAAAAGGTAATTTGATAGAAATATTTGGTGCATCTGATGGTAGAGCAGAGGCAAGTTACGTACTAGAAGAGATACTAAAAGGAAAGAGCAAAGGTAAATCATACAGAGATTTTACTATATTATATAGAACAAATGCCCAATCAAGAGTATTCGAAGAAGCTTTTTTAAGGCATAAAATTAGTTATAAAATTTTTGGTGGAATGCAATTTTATCAAAGATTAGAAGTTAAAGATGTTTTGTCATATATGAGAGTAATTAATAATCCAAAAGATACTGTTAGTTTATTTAGAGTAATTAATATACCTAAAAGAAAGATAGGAGCAGTAACTATAAATAAATTAGTGGATTTTGCTGATTCAAATAATATCACATTTTTTGAGGCAATGGGACGAGTAGAAGAAACAAAACTAGGTCCTGCTATCCGTGTAACAATATTTAGGTTTTATGAGCTATTAAAGAGTATAATTGAGGAGCTAGAGTTTCTTACGGCGTCTGAAATTTATGATCTAATTTTAGAAAAAACTAATTATTTAAACTATCTACTTACCTATGATGAAAAACATGAAGTTAGGATAGAAAATGTAAAGGAGCTAAGAACTTCAATCCAAGAATTCGAAGATTCTGAGCAGTATGGAGGATTTATTAGTTTAGGAGAGTTCTTAGAACAAGCTGCACTAGTTGCTGCAACTGATGAACTAGATGAGGATACTGATTATGTAAAATTAATGACAATTCATAACTCAAAAGGTTTGGAGTTTCCAACTGTATTTTTAGTAGGTATGGAAGATGAATTGTTTCCAAGTTCAAAAGCAGATTATTCTGACGATGATTTAGAAGAGGAAAGAAGACTATGTTATGTTGCTATTACTAGAGCTGAAGAAAA
>JAGLEA010000185.1 GCA_023145315.1 Psychrilyobacter sp. | reverse complement strand
TACTAGTACTCCTAAAAAAGAAAGTAAACTAGGAGGATTTAACCTAATAAGTAAGAAAGACTTTAAGAAGTCAGATGAAAATTCACCATTTAAAATAGGTGAAAAGGTTATCCATAAAAAGTTTGGAAATGGTGTGATAAAAGATGTAGAAGGTGGGAAGAGGATTGTAATTAGATTTAGAGATGGGGATAAAAAACTTCCATTAATCCTAGCAGAGAAGTTTTTAGAAAAGCAGTAAGCTGATAAATTTTAATATATAATAACTGAGGAGTATAGTAATGAAAAGACGAACTCTAAATAAAGTAATATCCTATGATGGTATAGGATTACATAAAGGTGAAAATGTTAAATTAAAATTAATTCCAGTGGATAAAGCTACAGGAATTATATTTAAAAGAGTAGACTTAGAAGAGGGGAAAAATATAGTAAAGATGTGTTTAGAAAACACCTTTGATCTAACTCGTGGTACTAATTTAACAAATAGTATAGGTGCTGAAATATACACTATTGAACATGTGTTATCAGCATTAGCCATATTCAAAATAACTGATCTAATAATAGAGATAGATGGCAATGAGATGCCAATATGTGATGGTAGTGCTAAGATATTTGCTGAATTAGTAAAAGGTGCCGGTATATGTGAACTAGAAGAGGAAATAGAAGAGATAGTAATTAAAGCTCCTATTTCGATAACAAGTGGGGATAAGCACATAATAGCTTTGCCGTATGATGGATATAAAATAACTTATACTATAAAATTTGATCATACATTTTTAAAAACTCAAATGATAGAAGTGGACTTAAATGAGGAAACTTATATAGATGAGGTAGCTCCTGCTAGAACTTTTGGATTTGATTATGAGATAGATTATTTAAAAAAGAATAATTTAGCACTAGGTGGAACACTAGAAAACGCTATAGTTATTATGAAAAATGGTGTTGAAAATCCTGATGGATTAAGATTTCCAGATGAGTTTGTAAGGCATAAGATGTTAGATATAATCGGAGATTTAAAAGTATTAAATAGGCCAATAAAAGGTCATATTATAGCAATAAAAGCAGGGCATGCACTAGATATTGAATTTGCAAAATTATTAGTAAATAATTAGGAGTGATTTAAAATGATGAGAATTGAAGAAATTAAAAAAAAATTACCACATAGATACCCATTTTTGTTAGTAGATAGAGTAACTGAAATAACAGAAACAACTTTAACAGCATATAAAAATGTAAGTGTGAATGAGGAGTTCTTTAATGGACATTTTCCAGGACATCCAATAATGCCTGGTGTATTAATAGTAGAAGGGATGGCACAAGCATTAGGATTATTAGTTAGTAGCGAAGATGAAAGTGAAATTCCATTATTTGCATCTATTGAGAGTGCAAAATTTAAAGCTCCAGTAGTTCCTGGAGATCAATTAGTGTATGAAGTAGAAGTATTAAAAGCTAGAAAAACAATAGTAAAAGGTTCAGCAGTAGCAAAGGTAGACGGTAAAATAGTTGCAACAGCAACAATAATGTTTGCTATTATAAAAAAATAGGGAGGAATTATGTCTAAAATACATAAGACTGCCATTGTAGAAGACGGAGCTATAATAGGAGAGGGTGTTGTAATAGGGCCTTATGCTGTAATTGGAAGTCAAGTAACAATTGGTGATAATACAATAATAGATTCTCATGTAGTAATAGATGGCGAAACAATTATTGGAAAAGATAATAAGATATTTTCGTTTGCTTCAATAGGAAGAGAGCCTCAAGATCTAAAATATGATGGAGAGAAAACAAAGACTATAATAGGTGATAAGAATACAATTAGAGAGTGTGTTACCATTCATAGAGGAACAGACGATAGATGGGAAACAAGGATAGGAAATAATAATCTACTTATGGCATATTCTCATGTGGCTCATGATGTTATTATGGGTAATAATTGTATAATTGCAAATAGTGTAGCTCTTGCAGGTCATGTAATTGTAGAGGATTATGCAATACTAGGCGGAATGGTAGCTGTACATCAATTTTGTAGAATAGGTGCACATGTAATGCTAGGAGCAGGGTCATTAGTTGTTCAAGATGTTCCCCCATATGTATTAGCAGAGGGATCAAGAGCAATAGCTAGAGGACTAAATAGTATCGGTATGTCTAGAAGAGGGTTTGAAAAATCAGATGTAGCTTTATTAAAAAAAGCATATAGAAAAATATATAGATCAAAGCTTCTACTTAAGGAATCTATAGTAGAGGTAGAAGAGGAATTTGGAGAAAATGAAGTTGTGAGGAATTTTATAGAATTTATAAAAGCTAGTGATAGGGGGATTATCAAATAATGGATAAAATTGCTGTAATCGTAGGAAATGGAGATCTTCCAGTTAAATTTTTAGAATCAGCAAATGAATATGGTATAGATCCATATCCAATAGGGTTATTTGATACAGTATCAGAAAAAATAAAGACTCATTCTAACTATGTTCAAATGAATGTGGGAGAGATGAAAAAAATATTGTTATACCTTTTAGAGAATAATATTAATAAGATGGTGATGTTAGGGAAAGTTGAAAAAAAAATATTATTTAATGATCTTAAATTAGATGAAGTAGGAGAAGAGCTCCTAAAAAAAATGCCAGATAAGAAAGATGAAACTCTTTTATTTGGTATTATTTCACTATTTAGATTAAATGGAATAAAAGTTTTACCTCAAAACCATCTAATGAAAGATATGATGTTTAGTAATAAAATATATACCAAAAGAAATCCGAGTAAAGTAGATTTAAAAACAATAAAACTTGGAATAGAAGGAGCTAAAGCTTTGGCAACTATCGATGCTGGGCAATGTGTGGTATGTAAAGATGAAGCTATAATTACCTTAGAAGGGATAGAGGGAACTGATAAGACTATAGAGAGGGCCTATGAATATGTAGGAGATGATTGCATATTAGTAAAGATGTCTAGACCACAACAAGATATGAGGGTAGATGTACCGGCGATTGGTCTAGACACTATAAAAAAAATAATCTCTATAAATGGAAAAGGTATAGTTGCTGAATCAAATAGGATGCTATTTTTAGATCGTGAAAAGTGTATAAAATTAGCTAATGAAAATAATATTTTTATTGTAGGAGTAAAAATATAACAAGAAGTGAAAAAGGGAGAAAACATGAAGTATTTTGTTTCTACAGGTGAGATCTCTGGAGATCTTCATCTGTCATACCTTGTAAGTGCAATGAAAGAACTAGATGATAATGCCAGTTTTTTTGGAGTAGCAGGAAAGCACTCTAAAGATGCTGGTGTTACTGTTATACAGGATATAAATGAGCTAGCTGTAATGGGTTTTTGGGAAGCTATAAAAAAATATAGTTATCTAAAGAAAAAACTATATGAATATGTAGAATTTATAAAAAAAGAAGAGATTACTAAAGTAGTATTGATCGATTATGGTGGTTTTAATCTAAAATTTATGGAAGTCTTACAAAAAGAGATCCCAAATATAGAAATTTATTATTATATACCTCCTAAAGTATGGGTATGGGGTGAAAAACGAGTAGAAAAACTACGTAAAGTTGATCACATAGTTGCTATTTTTCCATGGGAAGTAGAATTTTATAAAAAGCATGATATTGATATAATATATTATGGGAATCCTTTTTTAGATAAATATACGAGAGTAACTGATCGTGGAGAATCTATACTTTTATTACCAGGAAGTCGAAAAAAAGAGGTTCAGAATTTACTACCTATAATGGTAGAGGTTATAGAAAAAAAACCAAATGAAAAATTCATATTAAAGTTAGCTAAAAAAGAGCATCTAGAATGGGTGGATTTAGAGTTAGGAAAATATAAAAATTTAGAAATTGTAGATGAAGGCTCTCTATCAGAGGTAGCAAAAAGATCAAAATACTCTATTGCAGCCTCAGGAACTGTTATCCTAGAGTTAGCTTTATTAGGAGTACCAGGTGTAGTAGTTTATAAAATTGACTGGTTAACAGGTTTTATAGCTAGATATATATTAAAATTAAAATATGTTTCACTACCAAATTTAGCATTAAATCGTGAAGTATATAGAGAACTTCTACAAAGAGATTGTAATGCCACAAATATATTAGACGCTATAGAAAATATAGAGGGGAATAAAGTTTATTTTGAGGAGCAAATAAGTGAAATTATAGTAAGTTTAGGAGGAAAAGATATTATTTCTAAATATGCTAAGTTTTTTTTGAAATAAAAAGGTTGAATTTCTTTTGGAGGGAAAAATGAAGAATAAAAAAATAGATGTAAAAAATTCATCATTAAAAAAGATGTTTGATTATGGAATGCACTATAAGTATAGATTTGTATTGATAGTATTATTATCTTTAGTTGTTTCAATAACAAAAGCATTACCTGCATTCTTATCAAAGTACCTAATGGACGATGTCTTAATAGCTAAAGATTTAAATATGTTGAAAGTAGTGTCAGGTGGATTAATAGCAGCAACAGTAATAAAAGGATTAGCAATGTATTACAAAGAGATCTACTCTTCGTATACAACAAGATTAGTTGTAAGAGATATACAACAAGATATCTATAGACATCTACATAAGTTAAGTCATTCATATTTTGATAAAACACCTCAAGGTGAGATCATGGCAAGACTTAGTGGAGATTCGTCAAATCTTGGAAAGATAGGATTTATGGCATTTCAAATCTTGCCAGAATTTTTAACAGTCTTAGTTTTGCTTATAGGGCTATTTAGAATAGACCTGATTTTAGCTTTAATGACCTTAGTTTTATTGCCAGGAATGATGATGGCTATCAAAAAAATTCTAAAAAAAATCAAAAAAACAGCTAGAAAACGACAAGATCAAAGGGGAGAATTAAACTCTCTTATACAGGAATCTTTATCTGGAATTAGAGTTGTAAAAGCTTTTGCAACTGAGGAAGAAGAGATAAGAAAATATGAAGACAAAAATATGGAAGTACTTAATACAGAATATAGAAATAAAAAAATAGAAGCAAGAATTTCACCAATAAATGAAGTAGTAACTACAGCTCTTACAGTAGCGGTATTACTCTATGGTGGGCATAAAGTTATAACAGATAGTAGTTTTACAGCAGGAGATCTAGTGTCTTTCTTAACAGCACTAGGATTGATGTTTGAACCCTTAAAAAAAGTAATAAAAAGAGGTAGTGAATTAATGTCAATACTACCATCAGCAGACAGAGTAATGGAGTTATTAGACGAAGTATCTGAAGTAATAGAAAAAGAGGATGCTATAGAATATAATAATTTAAAACCAGAAATTGAATTTAATAAAATTAAATTTAAGTATGGAAAAGATTTAGATTATGCTATAAATAATGTAAGTTTTAAGGGTAAAGCAGGAGAAATAGTAGCTTTTGTAGGTAGAAGTGGAAGTGGAAAAACAACAATGGTTAATCTTATCCCTAGATTTTACGAGATTGAAAGTGGAAGTATTACAATTGGTGGAACTGATATTAAAGATTTTAAATTAAAAGCATTAAGAGATCATATTGGAATAGTGCCACAAGAAACATTCTTATTTAGTGGATCTATCTATTCAAATATTCTATATGGAGCAAGAGATGTTACTCATGAAGAGGTAATAAATGCTGCTAAGATGGCAAATGCACATAACTTTATAGAAGAGTTTGAAAATGGATATGATACAGAGGTAGGAGAACGTGGGACATTACTTTCTGGTGGACAAAAGCAAAGAATAGCAATAGCACGGGCACTCCTAAAAAATCCTGAGATTATGATACTTGATGAAGCTACCTCAGCTTTAGATACAGAATCTGAGAGACTAGTACAAGATGCTTTAGAAAACTTAATGGTTGGAAGAACAACATTTGTAATAGCTCATAGATTGTCAACAATCGTAAATGCAGATAAGATCATAGTCATGGAAAAAGGTGAAATAGCAGAGATAGGAAGTCATGATGAGTTAATAACTCATGGTGGGATTTATAAAAAATTATACGAAACACAATTTGGTGAAGAAGAAACAGAGATAAAATAAATTTTAAATTAGAAGGAGAAATATATGTGTAAATTGAGAGAAGATAATAGAACAAATAGTGATTTGAGAGATGTTAAAATAACTACAGGATTCACTATCCATGCAGAGGGATCAGTATTAATAGAAATGGGAAACACAAAAGTAATTTGTACTGCATCTGTTAGTGAACGTGTACCTAGATTTTTAAAAAAGACAGGTAAAGGATGGCTGAGTGCAGAGTACTCTATGCTACCACGAGCAACTGAGGATAGAAATAGAAGAGAGGCTTCTATGGGTAAATTAGGTGGCCGAACAATGGAAATTCAAAGATTAATAGGTAGATCATTAAGAGCATCTCTTGATATGAAAAAATTAGGAGAAAGAAGTATAACGATAGATTGTGATGTTATCCAAGCAGATGGTGGAACAAGAACAGCATCTATAACTGGTGGATATGTGGCACTAGCTATAGCTATAAACAAGCTAATTAAAACTGGGAAATTAGAAGAGTCACCATTAGTATCAAACATTGCAGCGATAAGTGTAGGAGTAGTAAAAGGAACTCCTATGTTAGATCTTAAATACACAGAGGATGCGAGTGCAGATGTAGATATGAATGTAATTATGGATTCTAATCTTAAATTTGTAGAAGTACAAGGTACAGGAGAGGAAACTACATTTACAAGAAAAGAATTAAATGAATTATTAGATCTATCAGAAAAAGGAATTGAAGAATTATTTGTAATGCAAGATGAAGCAATAGCAAGAGGATAGAAAAAAAGACTTCTAATTAAATTTAGAAGTCTTTTTAAATAAGTTTAATTTGACTCTTCAGTATAGTTATGGAATTATATAAATATATATAATAAATAAAATTTTAGGAGGATTAATATGGCATCAGATGTAATAGATTATGAAATCAAAGGTGATGGAATACAATTAGTAGAGATAGAATTAGATCCTAGGGAAGGAGTAAGAGCAGAAGCAGGAGCTATGACCTATATGGAAGATGGGATAGAGATGCAAACAAAGAATAAGGGTGGCTTATTCGGTGGATTTAAAAGGATGATAACTGGAGAAAGTTTTTTTATCACAACATTTTTAAATGAGGGAAATAGAAAATCAAAAGTTGGATTTGCAGCACCATATCCAGGGCAAATAATACCTATAGATCTAACAAAATTTAATGGACAATTTCTATGTCAGAAAGATTCATATCTATGTTCAGCTAATGGAATAGATATAGATGTAGCTTTTACAAAAAGGTTAGGAGCAGGTTTTTTTGGAGGAGAGGGATTTATACTTCAAAAATTAACTGGAGATGGTTTGGCATTTATCCATGCAGGTGGTACTATAATTGAAAAAAAGTTAGGGTCAGGGGAAACATTAAGAGTGGATACTGGGTGTGTTGTAGGATTTGAATCTAGTGTAGATTATGATATTAGATTTATAGGAGGATTTAAAAATGCTATGTTTGGTAAAGAGGGATTATTTTTAGCTACTTTAGAAGGACCAGGGACTGTATATATACAGTCTATGCCGATATCTAAATTAGCTGAGAGATTATCTGCTGCATCAGGAGGGAAGGAAGACCAAAGTGGTAGTGGAAAAGTTATGGGTGGAGCTATAATGGGAGGTATCTTAGGAGGGATTCTAGGTGGAGATGGTGATTAGAGGTTAAGAAAAAAAGTGGAAATCAAATTTTGATTTCCACTTTTTTTCTATATTTTTTTAACGAATTCAGTTTTTAATTCCATAGATCCAATACCGTCAATTTTACATTTAATATCGTGATCTGCATCAACTAATCTAATATTTCTAACTTTAGTTCCTTTTTTTACAACTAGAGAAGAGCCTTTTACTTTTAGGTCTTTAATTACAGATACGGTATCTCCATCTATTAAGACATTTCCATTACTATCTTTAAATATTTTATCAGCATTTTCTTCTGCTAATAACTCTGGATTCCATTCATAGCTACAATCAGGACAAATCATAAGGTTTCCATCTTCGTATGTGTATTCTGAGTTACATTTTGGACAATTTGGTAAAGTTTTCATAATTTTCATCTCCTACTATTTTTATTAAGCTAATTATATACTGAAATACAAGAAAATTCAACCATTTTGATTAAGTCCTATAATTTTTATATATAAACATTTATTTATTTTGAAATAATAAATAAATATGTTATTATAATACTAGTGACTAATCGTATATTTTATTGACTTTAAAGATAGAAATATTTAAAAATAACTCGTATTCATGAGGGGGAAAAATGAAAGAATTATTAGAATTATTGTTAGAAAAAAATAGAGAAGAGACAAAAAAAGGAGTAGTAGCTAATTATATACCAGGATTAGATAAAGCTATTAAAACAGATATTGGAATTTGTATAGTAGATAAAACTGGTAATATTTTTTCTGTAGGAGAGTGTAGTAAAAAATTCACAATACAGAGTGTATCAAAACCACTAGCTCTTATGTTAGCTATGTTAGACCATGGATCGGAATATGTTTTTTCAAAAGTGGGAACAGAACCAACAGGGGATGCATTTAATTCCATGATTAGATTGGAAACGGCAAATATAAAAAAACCATATAACCCTATGATCAATGCAGGTGCTATAGCTGTATCATCAATGATTAAAGGTGAAAATAAGGAGGAAAAGTTTAGAAGATTATTAGACTTTTTTAAATTAATAAGTGAAAATGATAGTTTAGGATATAATGAAGAGATATACTTAGGGGAAAAAAGAACTGG
>JAGLEA010000184.1 GCA_023145315.1 Psychrilyobacter sp. | reverse complement strand
CCCCTCTACTTTTCTACCTACTATAGTTTCTATCTTTACCCATTCTCCTACTTCTGCATCACTCTCTATAAATCCCTTCATCCATGTCTCCAATGGAACTTTTTTTGTATCTTCTGGAATTTGTGGTGCTCTATCTTTTGATTCTAATACTACATCATAGATCATTACCCAATCGCCTTTTTTTGCTTGCGTTTGCATTTTAGCCCCCTTTTTTTCTAATTTTACTATAGATCTAGACTATCTTTTATACTAATTCTATTTCTAATGCCTCTCTATAATCACCCATAATACATCTAGGAACAGGTAAATCAATCATAGTTTTTAAACCTGGTCTTGCATTTAAAACTTGTGGAATCATATTTATACACATTGCTATAGTTCCTATTCCACCATCTATTTCAGGTGTAATAGCCATATTTATATTAGGAGTTCCTGTTAATGTGATATAGTCTCCTGTATTTGTTCCACCTAATTGAGGTTCTATTTGTTGTGGATGAATCATCTCTACTTTTACTTCACCGTTAACATATCCATCTCCTAACATTGCACACCCAGCTACATCACCTGCATCTACTTTGATATATGGAGTTTCTCGAGGAACTTCTGTTACGATTGGAGCCATAGAAGTTTTCAATGGTCCATCTAATTTCCACCCTACTGCATCTGTCATCATATTTACTGATTCTTCAAATCCTACATGTCCTGCCAATGTACCCGCTTTATCTTGAGCTAAAAACTCCTCTTTTGATAGTCCTACACCCTGTTCTTCCATTACTGCATGTCCAAATGGAGATAAACTATTTACCCTCTCTGATTTAATATGAGTTAGGTCTGTCATAGCACCTGTAAGTGTTAAAACTAAAAGGTCCATCATTAATCCAGGGTTTATACCTGTACCCAATATAGATACACCATTTTCTTTTGCTATTCTATCTAATTCTTTTGCCTCTACAGGACTTTGAGCCTTTGGATATGACATCTCTTCTGCTGTTGATATTACATTTATCTTTTTTTCTAACACTAATTTTAATCTAGGGAATGCTTTTTTTACAAATGAATCTGTTGCACATAAACATAGATCGCATTCTCCTTCTTTTAATACTTCATCTATATTTCCATTGATAAATACTTCTTTATTTTCTCCTCTTTCTACACCTAATACTTCATGCATCTCCTTTTCTACTCTATCAGGATGCAGATCACATATACCTACAATCTCTATTCCATCTTTTTTTAGAAGTGCTTTTGCCATTCCACTACCCATTGCTCCGAATCCCCATATTGCTACTTTTATTTTTCTCATTTTCCCCCCTTTGTAGCACCGTAATTGGTGCCTATATAATATAATTTTAAATTTATTGATCTATCTAATACTGTCTAATACCTCATCTCTTACACCTATAACTTTATTTTTTTTCATATATACTCTAGGAACTCTTTTACTTACAGCACATAGTATTTCATAGCTTATAGTTCCCAAAATGTTTGCCAATTCTTCTGGATATACTTTATTTTTACCATCTTCACCGAATAGTATTACTTCATCGCCGCCATCTACATCAAGACCTGTAATATCTACTACAAATTTATCCATACATACTGCTCCTGCTACTTTGGCATAAGAATTTTTACCCTTTATAATTATCCGAGCTTTATTACTTAATCCTCTAAAATATCCATCTGCATACCCTATCGGTATTAGCCCTGTTCGTGATTCTCTATTCACCGTATAGGTTAATCCATAGCTTATCGATTCACCTTTTTCTAATGTTCTAATATGATATATCCTACTATGAAGTGACATTACTTGCTTTAAATCTATAACCCTATCTTCCTCTTGTACTTCTGATGGATAGTGCCCATATAGGAGTAACCCTGCTCTTACCATATCATAATTAAATTCTGGAAGATCTAGTATTGCAGCACTATTTGATACATGTTTAATAGGTACTTCTACTCCTAATTTCTCTAATTCCTCTATAATATATTTGAACTCTTCTACTTGCTTTACTGTATACCATTTATCTAGTTCATCTGCTACTGCAAAATGTGTATAGACACCTTCTAAATAAATGTTTTCTAGCTCACTAATCTCTTTTATCACTTCTACAGTTTTATATCTTATTGGTAACCCTACTCTATGCATCCCTGTATCTACATTTATATGAATAGCTATCTTCTTATTCTTATTTCTAGCTAGTTTATCTAATAATAAAGCTTGTCTCAACGAGTAAATTGTAGGTGTTATTTCCCACTTAATAACTTCTTCTAAATTAGCATCTGGTGTATACCCGAGTAATATTATTTGAATATCTTTATATTTATTTCTTATTTCAATAGCTTCTGATAATACTGCTACAGCAAATTTAGTTATATTTTCCTCTTTTAGAGTATCTATCACTCCTAAAGCACCGTGTCCATAAGCATCGGCTTTTATTACTGCCATTACTTCTGTCTTTGGTTTTATATATTTTTTGATCTCTCTCATATTATGAGCTAGATTATCTAAATTTATTTCAACCCATACTGGTCTTTTTACATCTGCTTCCATCTTTCCTCCCAAGATCCATTAATAATAAAAAGTTGAAAATAATAATAATAATTATAATCAACTTTCAAAGTCTCTTCATATATTCAATATATAGATAATATTCTTAAAAAGAATCATTTTTCTCATTTATTGTTTCTCTTGATACATTATAGTACATTTTTTTACAAAATCAAAATAAATAAGTTTCTTTTGATTTGTTTGTTTGAATAGTTATCATATATAAAAAAGATAAGCTATGTATTGATAGCTTATCTCATATTTTATTTTATAGTAATACTAGATACTTTTTTATATCTTCTCCTAACCTTTCTAAATTTACTTTTTCAATTTCTACTATTTTTTCATTCATAACTATCTGTATCTTCTCTTTTCCTTTTCCCTTTGAATATCTAGAAAATAAATCCTGAGCTAACTTAATTTGCTCTTGATTTAAATCTCCATAACCAACTATTGCTGGACCAGGTGTTCCTGCACCTGCAATATAAAGAGAACCATATTTTTTCAATTCAGATAACTTTAAATTATCTTCTTTTTCACGACCTACAAAGATATATTTTCCTGGTTCAACTCTAAAAAATCTTCCTCTTTGAGCTAAGTGAAACAAAAAAGAATATTTATCTTCTAAAAAACCATCTTCTTCTAAAACTTTTAGTCTTTTTGAATAGTTAGGCTCTGTCAACATACATCCCCCACCAGGACTTGGATACTCTACTAATCCCCACTTTTCCACTAGTTCAAATTGAGGTTTTCTACTTCTTCCCTCTAAATTCATTAATTTATCTCTATCTAACCAACCTAATTCTTCTGGTTTTGTTATTGGAAGTAACTTTGCTGATAATGGTCTAACTATTAGATCAGTCAAATTAGCACCCGAAAGTTTTTTAACTCTATTTAGTGAACTAAAATTTTGTGACATTGGTCTTTGTCCTAATACTTCTCCTGATATCAAGAAACTTGCTCCATATTTTTCTAATAGTTCCCCTGCTTTTTCAAACATCAATGCATGACAATCAATACACGGATTCATGTTTTTACCCCTACCACTAGGAGGATTTTTTACTAACTCAGTATGAATTTTACTAAAATCTATATATTCTAATTTTATTCCTAATTGTTTTGCCATATTATCAGCTCTTTCATCTTTTCCACCAAAAAAATGAGATACAAAATTAAGGGCTATAACTTCTATCCCTTGTTCTTGAACAAGCCTAATTGCCAAACTACTATCTAAACCACCTGAAAAAAGTGCTAACGCTTTCATGATTTACCTCCTTATACTTTTTACACCATTTGGTACTGACACATATACATTTTTGCTCACTGGTACAAATCTAGCTTTCTTTACTTCCATAGCTCCAGCTAAAAAATCTATCATTCTTTGTGCCATTTCCTTACTCAAACCTTCTAAATTTAGAGTAACTATCTTACCTTCATTTATATAATTGGCTATTTTTTTACACTCTTCAAATTTTTCTGGATTTACAAATACAGTTTGATAGTCCCCTTTATTTTCAGGATTTTCATATACATCACTTTTAAAATCTTCACTACTTGGTATAGATATCTCCTCTTCTACAACTACTTCCTTATTTTCTTCCTCTATTTCTACCTCTTCAGTTTTTACTTCTTCTACATTATCTTCTTCTTCTAATCCTAATAATTGTTTAACACCTTTAAATACTGAGCTCATAATATTCCTCCTAATTATATATATTGATCTTATTTAAATATTTTACTTCCTACTCTTAGAATAGTTGCTTCCTCTTCTAAAGCTATCTTGTAATCATTTGTCATTCCCATAGATAGTTCTGTTAAATTCCCACTAAAATACTCACTATTTAGTTCATCTTTTAAATTTCTAAGATCACTAAAAACTTTTCTTATTTCCACCTCTTCTGCTACAAAGGGTGCCATAGTCATAAGTCCACATATTTCTATATTTTTTAGTGCTACAAGACTAGGGAGTTCCTCGTATAATCTGTCAATTGAGTAACCTTCCTTACTTTCCTCTCTAGATATATTTACCTCTAATAATATTTTTATCCTTCTATTATTTTGAATAGCTCTTTTATTAATTTCTTTAGCAAGGGAAATCTTATTAACAGAATGAATCATAGATATATATGGCGCTATATATTTTACTTTGTTTTTTTGTAAATTACCAATAAAGTGCCACTTTATATCAAAGATTCCCCTATCGTCTAAAATTTCTTTTTTTTCTGATAGAGCCTGTACCCTATT
>JAGLEA010000183.1 GCA_023145315.1 Psychrilyobacter sp. | reverse complement strand
CCTGCTTTTACAACTTCTAATACGCCATCTACATCTACATACTTTGTAGTAGGAAGTAATATTACACTCTCTGGTTTAGGAGAATATTTTAAAATTTCTTTTTTTAGCTCTATTATATTTTCTTTTATATTCATCAAATCACTCCTATTCCATTATTTCAACAAAGACATCATTTGCTACTAAAAAGCCTTTTTGTGTTAATTTATATTTATTATTCTCTTCTACTATATATTTTTCTAGTTCTAATTTTTTAAACTTTTCTAAATATACCTTATCCTCTAATTTCACTTCTACACCTTTATTTAATAATCTTAATCCTAAGATATAATAATTTTCTAATTTATCTTTTTCATTTACTATTTCATCTTCTAGTATTGGTTTATTTTTATTCTCTATATCCTTATAATATTCTTCAAACTCTACATTATTTTTATATCTCACTCCATTATAATATCCAGAAGCTCCTAATCCAACACCTATATAGTCAACATTTTCCCAATATTTACTATTATGTTTACTCTCATACTTTGGTTTAGAGAAATTTGATATTTCATAGTGAGTGTACCCTATTTTTTTTAACCTTTCTATGATTAGTTCATACATCTCAGCTTCTAAGTGATTATCTATAGGTTTTAATCTACCATTATCTAGCAGTTTCATAAACTCTGTTCCCTCTTCCCAAATTAGAGAGTAAATTGATATATGATCTGGATCTAGTTCTCCCACTATATCTAAATCTTTTTTTAGCTCCTCGATAGTTTGATTAGGAGTTGCAAATATAAGATCGATACTTATATTTGTAAATCCTGATTTTCTTGCATTTTTATATGTTTCTATGGCTATTTCTTTTGTATGTATACGCCCTAAAACTTTTAACTTTTCATCATTAAAGCTTTGAACTCCTATACTTATTCTATTTATTCCTATTTTTCTTAATTCTTTTAACTTTTTTAGATCTACAGATTGGGGATTAACTTCTAATGTTATCTCAGCATTTTCATCTATAGTTAGTTCTTCTAAAATACTTTTTATTTGATTAACTTCTAATAAAGATGGAGTTCCACCACCAAAATACACAGTATTATATCGTAGTTTGGGATAAAGCTTTATCTCTTCTATTAAATTTTTAACATACTTTTTTCTATCTTCAGCATCTTTTTCCTCACAAGAAAATGAAAGAAAATCACAATATCCACATTTTTTTATACAAAATGGAATATGAATATATATAGCATCACACATTAAATCATCTCCTAAACATTTTTTTACTCCTATCATTATAACAAAAAAAATCATTAATTAATATTTTTTTTGAAAAACAAAAAAAACCTAGGAAATTTCCTAGGTTTTTAGTTATAATTTTAGTTTAACTTGATTGAACCATCTGTGATTCCAGCTTTGATTTCTTCGATTTTATCAATTTTTTCTTGACCGATAATATCTCTTGTAAATTCATAATTAGTTGTTCCAACACCTTTGTTTGCAACACCAAATCTATTTGTTCCTGATTTAAATGTTCCTTCTTGAACATCTTTAATAGTTGAAAATACTGCTTCATCAACATTTTTAATCATAGATGTAAGTACTGTTCCTTCAGCTACTCCATCTTGATTTGAATCTACACCAATTGCATATATTCCTAATTCTTTTGCTCCTGCAATAACTCCGGTTCCTGTTCCACCAGCTGCATGGAATATTACGTCTGCACCTTGATTGTTTTCTGCAATTGCACTTTCTTTTCCTCTAACTGGGTCGTTGAAAGGATTTGGTCCTGATGTATATAGAGTAAGTACTTTAATATCTTTATTGATGTACTTTGCACCTTGAATATATCCATTTTCAAATTTCTTGATTAAAGGAACTTCCATTCCTCCTACAAATCCTACTGTATTTGTCTTTGACATCATAGCAGCTAAAGCTCCTACTAAGAATGAACCTTCGTCTTCAGCAAATACTAAAGATGTAACGTTTGTAGCGTCAACTACGTCATCTATTATTGCAAATTTAACTGCTGGATGCTCTTTTGCTACAGCTTCTACTGAATCTCTCATTAAGAATCCTACACCAATTACTAAATCAAAATTGTTTTCAGCAAATTCTGTTAAGAATTGTTGATCTTCTGATGGTGATGCTGGCTCTACATATTTAATTTTAATACCTAATTCTTTTTCTGCTTTCTTTAATCCTCTATAAGCCGAATCATTAAATGATTTGTCACCTAATCCACCTGTTGAGAATACAATTCCTACGTTTAATACTTTAGCTGGTGCTTCCTTTGTTTCTGGTGTAGCCGCTTTTGTTTCTTCTTTTGATCCTCCACATGCAGTTAAAAGCATAGCTAAAACTACTGTAAGTAAAATTAATATTTTTTTCATTTTTTTCCTCCTATTTTTTTTGTTACATTATATTAACACACCATCCTCTATATTTCAACATAATTATTTTAAAAACTATCTTTTAATTCGTATTTGATACACAAAACTATTAATTTTTTCTTTTATTCCTTAGAAAGTTCTTTCTAGCTATCTTATTTTT
>JAGLEA010000182.1 GCA_023145315.1 Psychrilyobacter sp. | reverse complement strand
TCTTTGTAAAAGCCAGGCATCTCAGCAGTTTCTCCACCTACAAGTGCTGCATCTGATTGTAAACATCCCTCTGTAATTCCACTCACAAGTGTCGCGGCGACACTTGCATCTAATTTTCCACAAGCCATATAATCAAGGAAAAATAATGGTTTTGCTCCGTGACATAAGACATCATTTACACACATTGCTACACAATCTATTCCTACTGTATCATAGGTTTTTGTTTTAAATGCGATCTCTAACTTAGTTCCTACACCATCTGTTCCCGATACCAAGATTGGATCTTTCATTTGGCCTAATTGATACATTGCTCCAAAACTTCCTAAACCAGTTAAAACATTTTTGTTGTGAGTTTTTTTTACTAGGTCTTTCATCAATCCTACCGATTTATATCCTTCTTCCTTATTTACACCTGCATCTTTATATGAAATTGTTGACATTTTATTTATCTCCTTTAAATTTAATAGACTATTTTGCTGAACTTTTAAATACTAAAACTCTACTTTACATATCTAACAATCGAAAAAATTTAGAATTAGAAGTTACATATTAGCTACTGTTGATAGTGGATATATACCATTAAAACATCCCATACAGAACTCTTTACTCCCCAAAGTTTTTGTCAAATTGTCTAATTTTAAAAAATCTAAACTATTTGCTCCTATATACTCACATATTTCTTCTGTACTTTTTTCAGCTGCTAAGAGCTCTTTTCTGTATGCAATGTCAACACCAAAATAACATGGGTGCATCACAGCAGGACTAGCAGATCTAAAGTGAACTTCTGTTGCTCCTGCATTTCGAAGCATCTCTATCAGTTTTTTACTTGTCGTTCCACGGACTAAAGAATCATCTATAACTACTACTCTTTTTCCCTCTATCATAGATTTTATCGGATTTAATTTCACCCTTACTGCTCTTTCACGAAGTTCCTGTGATGGTTTTATAAAAGTTCTTCCAATATATTTATTTTTAACTAATCCTGTAACAAAAGGAATTCCCGAAGCTGCAGCATAACCATGTGCTGCAGGCAAACCAGAATCTGGTACGCCTATCACTATATCTGCTTCTACTTTACCTTGTTCCCATAATTTTACACCGGTTTCATACCTACTCTTATAAACATCTAATCCATCTATTATTGAATCTGGCCTTGCAAAGTAGATATGTTCAAATGAGCATGGAGCCTTGTGAGATTGTTCATTATAGTTTATTGCTTCTACACCATTTTCATCTATTATTACTATCTCTCCTGCATTGATATCTCTTATTAATTTTGCTCCTACTGAGTCAAGTGCACACGATTCAGAGGCTAATACAATACTGCCATCTTCTAATTCACCCATACATAGTGGTCTAATTCCATGAGGATCTCGTATACCTATTAATTTATTTTGAACAGCTATCACAAGGGCAAATGAACCCTTTACAGCTGAAATAGTATCTATTAAAGCGGGTTTTAAACCTTTCCTTGCTCTCTTTGCCATCATATTAACTATTACTTCTGAGTCTGTTGTTGTTTGAAATACAACTCCTGCATCTTCTAATAACTCCTTAATAATCATAGGATTTATCAAATTACCATTATGAGCCACTGCAATATCTCCTAATTTACAGTGTCTTTGCAATGGTTGAGCATTATTTCCACATGATCCGCCTGCAGTAGAATACCTCACATGACCAATTCCAATATTTCCAACACTTTCCTTTAAGATAGACTCTGTAAATACATCTGATACTAGTCCATTATTTTTTGTAGTCACTATTTTTCCATCTTTTGATATGCTCATTCCTGCACTTTCTTGTCCTCTATGCTGTAATGCACATAAGCCATAGTAGATAAAACCTGCTATGTCATCTTTATTTGTTTTAGAGTATATTCCAAATACACCACATTCCTCTTCCATTTTTTCAGATTCATCATACTCTATATATTCATTCATTATTTTACTCCTAATCTTTTTAGTATTTCCATATAGGCTTCCTCTATACTTCCTAGTCCTCTTCTAAATCTATCTTTATCTAATTTTTTTCCTGTTTTTACATCCCATAGTCTACATGTATCAGGAGATATTTCATCGGCCAAAATTATTTCTCCTGCACTATTTTTTCCAAATTCTATTTTAAAATCTATTAAATTAATTCCTTCTTTAATAAAAGCTTCTAACAATAAATTATTTATTTTATTTGTTATCACATAAATTTCATTTAATTCATCATAAGTTGCCAATCCCATAGCTACTGCATGATCATCGTTTATTAATGGATCTCCAAATTCATCATTTTTATAGCAAATCTCTAGGATTGTATTTTTTGGTTTTGTCCCCTCTTCTATTCCTAACCTTTTTGCCATAGATCCTGCTATAATATTTCTAACAATTACTTCTAATTGGAATATTTCTAATTTTTCACATAATTGATCTCTATCATTTAAAGTTTCTTTAAAATGAGTTCTAATTCCATTTTTTTCTAGATTTTCAAATAATATCGTTGTAATCTTGTTGTTCATAATTCCCTTATTAGATATCGTTCCTTTTTTTTCACCATTACCAGCTGTAGCATCATCCTTGTAGTGAATAATTACTAAGTTTTTATCATCTGTAGCATATATTTGTTTTGCTTTTCCTTCATATATAAATTCTCTCTTTTCCATCTAATAGCCCCCTATTTATTTTATCTGATTTTCTTATAATTCTATTCCACCACTATTATCTGCAATAAATTTTTTCTTCATATTAATTCTAAATTCTACTAATTTATTTTTAACTTCAGGATATTTTATAGCTAGTATTTGGATAGCTAACATCCCTGCATTGTATGAATTATTTATTCCTACTGTAGCTACTGGTATTGATTTTGGCATCTGAACTATTGATAATAGAGCATCCATCCCTTCTAATGCCGCCTTTATTGGAACTCCTATTACAGGTAGCATAGTTTTAGAAGCTATTACTCCTGGTAGATGAGCTGCTAATCCTGCACCTGCTATTATAACTTCTACTCCCTCTTCTTCTAATCTTTTTAATGTTTCCACTAATTTTTCTGGAACTCTATGAGCTGATAATACATGTGCTTCAAATTCTATTCCAAACTCTCTCATACAATTTGCGGCACCCTTCATTACTTCTATGTCAGATTTACTTCCAAAAATTATTGCTACTTTCATTTTCTGCACCTTCCCTTTGTGGTTTCCTAAAAAAGAACCAATTTATTTTATTTAGACTGTCTGAAATATTCCACTCCATTCCTAAAGATATTCTGTTCCTTATCTCCAAGAATATTTTTATACAAATTTTCTCCTACTCTTTCAGAATGTCCCATTTTTCCAAAAATCCTTCCATCTTTTGATGTTATTCCCTCTATAGCATAGGTTGAACCATTAGGATTGTATTCTCCAACCATAGTAGGATTTCCATTTAAATCTACGTACTGTGTTGCGATCTGTTCGTTAATTATTAATCCACGTAATTTTTCTTCACCTATAACAAATTTACCCTCTCCATGGGATACAGCTATTTGATGTTCCTTTCCTAATTCAATATCTTTTAACCAAGGTGATTTATTTGATACCACTTTTGTTGTTACTATTTTTGATATATGTCTATTTATATCGTTATATGTCAGAGTTGGTGAATTTTCATCTATGTCTCCGATTACTCCATTTGGTAATAATCCCGATTTAATCAATGCTTGAAATCCATTACATATCCCTAATATGAGTCCATCCCTTTCTAGTAACTTTTCTACAGCTCCTTTTATTTTTTCATTTCTAAGAATTGTAGCTATGAATTTTGCCGATCCTTCTGGTTCATCTCCAGCAGAAAATCCTCCAGGTAACATGAATATCTCACTATTATCAATATGATCTACCATCTCATTTATAGAGTTTTCAATATGTTTTTGAGTTAAATTTCTAAAAGTCATAGTTGTAGGAATTGCACCCTCTTTGGCAAAAGCCCTCATAGAGTCATATTCACAGTTAGTTCCAGGAAATGCAGGAATAAATACTCTTGGATTTTCTATTCTTATTTTATTTGGTTTCTTTTTAGAACCTTCCTTAATTTCTAATTTATCAGTAGCTAGTAGTTTTTCTTTTGAATTAAAAGTTTCAGGGAAAATTTCATCTAAAGTAATTTTCCAATTCTCTAATATTTCTTCTAATTTTATAGATTCTTTATTAATTAATATCTCTTTTGAATCATTAGTTTGCCCTATAAGAATTAGGTTTTTACCTTCTAATGTGCCATTACTTTCTACAATCATTGATCCATAGTCCATTCTAAAGAGATCTTTTTCATCTAACTTTAATTCTACTCCTATCATATTTCCAAAACTCATCTTTGAAATAGTTTCGATTATTCCACCACCTTTTACAGTCATAGCAGATACTATTTTTTTCTTTTTAATATTTTCTTTTACAAAATCAAAATTTTCTTTTAACTCTTCTAAATTTGGCATTAAATCAGATTTTGCATTATGCTTAACTAAATATATATTACTATTATTTCCTTTAAATTCTGGTGAAATAACATTTGAAGCTTCTACCTTTGTAACTGCAAATGAAATCAGTGTAGGAGGAACATCTATATCGTTAAAACTTCCACTCATACTATCCTTTCCACCTATTGCTGGAATATCAAAGTATTTCATGATATATTGAGTTCCTAATAATGCTGCAAATGGCTTCCCCCATTTTTTAGGATTATTTCCTAATTTTTCAAAATATTCTTGAAATGATAGTCTTACAGTACTATAATCGCCACCTATTGCAACTATTTTTGCTAGTGATTCAACCACTGCATATGCTCCACCATGATAGGGTGACCATTTTGTAATTAGTGGATTATAACCCCAAGTAATTGCAGAAGCCGTATCTGTAGTTCCTTCTAATAATGGAATTTTATGGACAGATCCCTCTGTAGGAGTTAATTGATATTTTCCACCAAAGGGCATAAGTACTGTTCCTGCACCAATAGTCGAGTCAAACATCTCCATAAGTCCCTTTTGAGATGCAACATTTAATGATGATATCTTATTCATCACTTTCTCTTTTAAAGTTTCTCCACATATCTCTTGATCTTCAATTGGATTTTTAGGAGATGGTGATTCTACCTCTATGTCTGTATATCCCCTCACACCATTAGTATCCAAAAAATCTCTACTTAGATCAACGATAGACTTCCCTTGCCAATTTAAAATCAGTCTTTTTTCCTCTGTTACTATAGCTACTTCTACAGCTTCTATATTCTCTCTTTCAGATAATTCTATGAATTTTTCTACATCTTTTTCTTCTACAACTACTGCCATTCTCTCCTGAGATTCTGAAATAGCTAGTTCAGTTCCACTTAACCCGCTATATTTTACAGGTACTTTGTCTAGATTTATTATTAAACCATCTGCTAATTCACCTATTGCCACAGATACACCACCAGCACCAAAGTCATTACACTTTTTAATTAATCTAGTTACCTCTGGGTCTCTAAATAACTTTTGAATTTTTCTCTCTTCAGGAGCATTTCCTTTTTGTACCTCAGCCGAGCAACTTACTATTGAGTTTACATCGTGTTCCTTTGAAGATCCTGTAGCTCCACCACATCCATCTCTTCCTGTTTTTCCACCTAATAATATTATCTTATCTCCAGGTTTAGGAGTTTCTCGTCTGATATTACTTGCAGGTGCTGCTGCAACTACTGCTCCTACTTCCATCCTCTTTGCCTTGTAACCATCATGATAAATTTCAGATACATGAGATGTCGCTACACCGATTTGATTTCCATATGATGAGTACCCATGAGCAGATCCTGTTGTAATTTTCCTTTGAGGTAGTTTACCAGGAAGAGTGTCCTCTATTTTTTCTAGTGGATTTCCAGATCC
>JAGLEA010000181.1 GCA_023145315.1 Psychrilyobacter sp. | reverse complement strand
AAACAAGGAATAGAGCAAGGAAAAATAGAAATGGCAAAAAAATCTTTGAAGCAAGGTTTGGACGTAAAAATGATATCTTTAATAACAGGATTAAGTATAAAAGAGGTAGAAAATTTAAAGATACTTTGAGTATATAAAAACAATTAATGAAAGTAAGATAGTTTATTATCTTCAGACATAGAAAAAAAGAAAAGTAGTCATAAAAAGGGGAAAAAAATGAAAAGAATGCATAAATTAGTAATTATGTTTATAATTATAACTATATTTACTTTTGGAGAAACAGCAAATATAGCTAGTTTTAATACACTTCATCTAGGGTGGAAAAGTGATCATAGACAAGAGAAAATAGAGGGATTAGCTAGTGTGATATCTTTATTTGACCTAGTTGGAATCCAAGAGGTAATGAAAAAAGATGAGGTGAAAGTCCTAGTTAATGAATTAAATAATCAAGAAGGCGAAAATATATGGAAATTTGATGTTTCACCATATTCAGTGGGAAGTAAAAAATATAGAGAATACTATGCTTTTATCTATCGAACTGATAAAGTGAAAAAAATACGAAAAGGTAAATTCTATCCTGAAAAGGAGAGAGGTAAATACTTTATGAGAGAACCTTATGGAGCTAAATTTCAAATAGGTGATTTTAAATTTACATATGTAATAATTCATGCTATATATGGAAATCACAAGTCGCAAAGACAATTAGAAGCATTACAAATGGTAGATGTATATGATTATTTTAAAGGAGTATTTACAGAAAATAATGAAGAAAATACAGTTATTATAGGTGGAGATTTCAATCTACCATCTTATGATGATGCTTTTTCAGGTTTTTTAAAACATGACGATCTTATCGTAGATGCAATATCTCCTCATCAAAAAACAACTATAGGTTACACTGGGTTATCGTCTAGCTACGACCATCTATTTTATCCATATAATCTAATGAAGGATAGGTATACAGGTAGGAGTGGTGTTGTAGACTTTACTAACGATGACTACAAAGAAATTAGAAAAATAATATCTGATCATATTCCTGTATTTATGGAAATTAAATATAATAACATAAAGAAAATATAAATATTCTAGGAGAAAGTCATGATTAAAAAAGCAATTATATTTTTAAATGGAGAATTAAATATTAACTCTAGTTTTTATAAAGAAATTGATTATGAAAGCTATGATATATATTGTGCTGATGGTGGGTCTAACCACAGTTATAATCTAGGATTAACTCCTAAACTAATATTAGGAGATTTAGACTCTGCATCTATTGAAGTTATAGAATACTACAAAAAATTAGGAGTAAAGTTTATGAAATTTCCAACTTCTAAAGATCTTACAGATGGTGAACTAATATTAGATCTAGTAACTTCTAAATATAATGAAGTTTTAGTATTGGGAGGATTAGGAGGGCGTTCTGACCATTTTTTGACAAATTTAAATTTATTAGAAAAATATAAAAATATAGTCTTTGAAGATGAAAATGAAATTTTATTTAATGTAGATAAAAATAAAAAAATAGAGGGACAAAAAGGACAAACAATATCTTTAATACCAAAAACTGATATAAAAGGTCTAACTTTAAAAGGTTTTTTATATAGTATTGATAATATTAATATTTCTCGTAGGAGTTCTCGGTGTATGAGTAATATTATAGAAAAAGAAAGTGCACTAATAAAATATGTAGAAGGTTCAATCCTTGGAATAATACAAAAATAAATGATATTGAATGTAGGAAAAACGAAATAAAGTTGTATAAAATATTAAGTAATTAGGAGGTGATCTATGACTTATATAGGAATAATAATAATGATGTTTTTTATAGTAGTATTCTATTTTGCAGCACTACTTGTTTTTACCCCTTACGAGGAAGATGATAAATATATACTTAAAATAGTGGCGTTTGGGTATAGGCTACATGAAAAAGCAATAAAAAATGGTGGATTTTTAAAAAAAATAACCGATTCAGGAGCAAAAATTATATTAGTTTTAGTTTATTTTATTTTAAAAGATAGAAAATATACTGAAAGTATAGACACATCTGAGCAAGACGAAAATACTAATTAAAAAAATCCCAGATAGCAAAAGCTATTAAGGGATTTTTTTAATTAGTATTTTAATATCCGTTAGGATTATTAGATTGCCATTTCCATGAATCTCTACACATATCTTCTAAGCTTTTCTCAGTCTTCCAATTAAGTTCTTTAAGAGCCTTTTCAGAGTTGGCATAACATGTAGCAACATCTCCAGCTCTCCTATTCACTAATTCATATGGTATCTCTACATCATTTATAATTTTGAATGTATTAACGAGGTCTAGTACACTAACACCATCTCCAGTTCCAAGGTTAAATGCTTCTACCCCTGTTTCATTCTCAAATTTTTCTAGTGCTTTGATATGTCCTTTTGCTAAATCGACCACATGAATATAGTCTCTTACACCAGTCCCATCATGAGTATTGTAATCAGAGCCAAATATGCTTAGTTGCTCTCTCTTTTTAACTGCGACTTGAGTAATATAAGGCATTAAATTATTAGGAATACCATTTGGGTTTTCACCTATTCTACCACTTTCATGAGCACCAATAGGGTTAAAGTACCTAAGTAGTGCAATTCCCCATGAATCATCTGATTTATAAAGATCTCCTAATATTTGTTCAATCATTAACTTTGTCATTCCGTATGGATTAGTAGCACTAAGTGGCATAGTTTCTAAAAGTGGAGATGTATTATTCATCCCATAAACTGTAGCCGAAGAACTAAAAACAAGTTTTTTGACATTATATTTTTTCATTAGATCACAGAGGATAAATGTAGAAGTTAAGTTGTTGTGATAATAAGATATAGGCTTTTCAACAGACTC
>JAGLEA010000180.1 GCA_023145315.1 Psychrilyobacter sp. | reverse complement strand
TCTCTCCCTAACATAATTGGTTCTACTTCACCATTTCTTACCATTTCATTAAATTTTAGTGCTATCTTTGTTCTTCCCATTGCATCTTGATATAGGATTCTAGCTTGTGTTCCTACTACTAATCCATTTTTATCTGCATCTCTTACCCAGATATAGTTATCTCTATCTTGATACCTTCTATTTGGATCGATACAACCCATAGCAGCAGCATCAGTTTTTAGAAGATCTTCTTTTTTACCACTTAAACACACCCATCTAAATGGTCCATATCCATAGTCAAATAATTCAGGCCCTAACACATCTTCTACATATGAAGGATATATAAATCCACCCTTGTCATCTCTTCCGTTTTTAGATATCTCCTTAACTCCTGCATCATATACAGATTTTAGGAAGGCATTTCCATAATCAAAGAAGTATGTCCCTTGATCACTTAATCTTTTTATTACATTGTAATGACTTTTTAGAGTTGTATTTACTAAGCCTACAAATTTTTCTTTATCCTCTGCTAACAATCTAGTTCTTTCGTCAAAAGATATTCCTTGTGGACAATACCCACCATCATATACAGCATGACATGAAGTTTGGTCTGATAATAGATCTATTTTTATCTTATTATCTGCTGCATATTCTAATAAATCTACGATATTTCCGTGAAATGCTATTGCAGCTGGTTCTTCTGCCTTAAAATAAGCTTCTACTTGATCAAATGCTTCTTTAGGAGATAGAGCTATACTAGATACCCACCCTTGTGAGTGTCTAGTTTCAATTCTAGAGTAATCTACCTCTGCTATGATTCCTACACCTTTTGCGATCTCTACAGCTTTACCTTGAGCCCCAGACATCCCTCCTAATCCAGATGTTACAAATAACTTTCCTTTTAGATCTCCATCTTGTGGAACTCCTAAAAATAGTCTACCTGCATTTAGTATCGTAGAGTATGTTCCATGTACTATTCCTTGTGGCCCGATATACATCCATCCACCTGCTGTCATTTGCCCATAGTTAGCCACACCTAGTGCCGCTGCTCTGATATAGTTCTCATCATCATCAAACATTCCCACCATTAATGCATTTGTAATTATTGCTCTAGGAGCTGATGGATGTGATCTAAATAGTCCCATTGGATGACCAGATTGAATTACTAAAGTTTGATCTTGTGTTAACACTTTTAGATATTCTTGAATTAATTGAAATTGCATCCAGTTTTGACATACTTGTCCTGTTTCTCCATAAGTTACTAATTCATATGGATATAAGCAAATATCAAAGTCTAAGTTATTATCCATCATTACTTGAAACGCTTTTCCCTCTACACAGTTTCCATCATATTCATTTAATGGCTTCCCGTATATTCTTCCTACAGGTCTAAATCTATATCCATATATTCTTCCTGTTTCATATAATTCTTCTAAAAATTCTGTTGCTAATTCCTCATGAAATTCCTCTGGAATATATCTAAGAGCATTTTTAAGTGCTAATTCCACCTCATCTTGTGATAAAGTTAGATCTCTCTTAGGAGCTCTTCTAAATTTCGGATCAAATTTAGGAGTTTCTGTAGGTATATTTGTTAATTTAATTGTCATTGCATTGTTTATATCGTGATTTGTAAACATTATTATACTCTCCCTCTTTTGTTATTTTTTATAATAATTCTCCTACAACATCTTCTACTAGACCTACTAGTTCGTCAGTTGATATTAGTTCGTAACACTTGTTTATATTTTTATACATTACTACATCTTTATCTATAAAATCAACCGATTCTCTGATAAATTTGTATGCCACTTTAGTTCCCTTTCCTAACTCTCTATTTTCTCTAAGATCGATAGCTTGACAAGCTCCTAATATCTCCATAGCTAATACGTGTCTTGCATTTTTCATGATTTCTCTAGCCTTTCTTCCAGCAATAGTTCCCATAGATACATGGTCTTCTTGGTTTGCAGATGATGGGATAGAGTCTACTGATGCAGGATGAGCTAGTACTTTATTTTCTGAAACCACTGATGCAGCACTATATTGTACAATCATAAATCCAGAATGTACTCCTCCATGTTTTGTTAAAAATGCTGGTAATCCATTGCTAAGAGCAGGGTTTACTAATCTTTCTAATCTTCTCTCTGATACATTTGCTAACTCTGCCAAGGCAATTCCCATATAATCTAGTGGTAGTGCCATAGGTTGTCCGTGGAAGTTTCCAGCTGAGATTGCTTCCTCTGTTTCAGGGAATATTAACGGATTATCCGTTACTGCATTGATCTCTATCTCAATCTTATCCTTTATAAATCTTAGTGCGTCTTTAGTAGCACCATGTATTTGAGGCATACATCTTAGTGCATATGCATCTTGGACTCTTAATTCCCCTTGCTTAGTAGTCATTTTACTATTTTCCACTAAGTTTAATAAATTTTTAGCAGTATCAATTTGTCCACTATGCCCTCTAATTTCATGAACTCTAGGATCTAATGCACAAGTAATCCCTGTTAGAGCTTCCATTGTTAAAGCTCCTACTATATCAGAAATTTTTGATAAATTTGTAGCATCATATATTGTCATAACTCCAACAGCTGTCATAGCTTGAGTACCATTGATTAATGCTAATCCCTCTTTAGAAGTTAAATATGGTAATGGTTCTATTCCTGCTAATTTTAATGCTTCTAAACTATCCATTCTTTCACCCTTATAGAAAGCTTCTCCTAACCCTAACATCGTAAGTACCATATGTGACAATGGTGCTAGATCTCCAGATGCTCCTAATGATCCTTTTTCAGGCACCATTGGATGAACATTTTTATTTAATAGCTCTACTAATTTTTCTACTGTTAGTAATCTGATTCCAGAGTGACCCTTTGTTAATGAGTTTATTCTAAGAGCCATCATAGCTCTTACTATTTCCTCTGAGAAAGGTTCTCCTACACCACAAGCATGACTGATAATTAGATTTTTTTGTAGATCATTTGCATCTTCTTTTGAGATGATTACATCTGAAAATTTTCCAAATCCAGTAGTTATACCGTAAGATACTACTCCAGTATCAACAAACTTGTCTACAATAGCCCTTGCAGTATGAATCTCTTTTTTCGCGTCTTCCCCTAATTCTATCTCGAAATTAAATCTTGCAACATTAACAATATCTTCCATTGTTAATCTTTGATTGTTAATTACTAATTTTGACATCTTATCCCCCTATTTATATTGTTTTATACAATATATTATTACTACATATTGCGAAAAAAGTCAACTATAGGTTCTAAAAAACTACACTTTTAGAAATATATAATTGTATTTATTTTAGATACTTAACCCTTATAGAAAGTTTATCTGTTAGAGTTTTATATACTTCTATCTTTTCTACATGAAGCTTTACATCCATTTTAAACTTTCCATTCCCGTCAGAGTCTAATAATACACTTTTCTCTTTAACTTCTATTTCCATCTTGTTTCCTTTTGTAATAAAAATTTCGGGAACTATTATCTCGACTCTTTTCCCAGGTTCTCCCTTTACATAGACACCAATATCCGTTAAGTAAGCCTCTTTATCCCCTTGAACTGCTGGATTAAAGTTTAATGGGTCAATACTTGTTATCTCCAGCGAAAAAGCTGTACTAATTATCATAAAAAATAGTAAAAATATTTTCTTCATCATACACTCCTTTTAATTTTATTTTAAAATGTTAAATTTTAATTTTCTCAAACACTTCTAATTCATCACAACTTTACTCCCTCTCTCTCCAGGAATTGCTTCTAATACTTCTAATTTTCTCGGAACTCTTTCTTTTAGTTCTTCCACATGAGTAATAATCCCCACTTTTAATTTTTCATCATCTTTTAAAGTTTCTAAAGAACTAATAACCTTATCGAGAAGTGAGCTATCCAAAGTCCCAAAGCCTTCATCTAAAAAGAAAAACTCTAAATTAACCTTACCCTTTAACTGAATTTGGTTTGATAGAGCAAGTGCTAAAGATAGTGAAACTAAGAATGTTTCACCCCCAGAAAGTGTTGCAGCTCTTCTTTTTATACCACCATTAAAATTATCACATATCACAAAATTTGCATCTCCTCCTACACCTATACCATATCTACCATTAGTGATTTTCTCTAGTCTTTTAGAGGCATGTTTCGTGATGTTCTTTAATTTTCCTAAAGCTAGGTATTCTACAAATGCATTTCCTGCAAATAGCTTATTCATATCCTCTAACAAATGATAGTCAACCTCTTTTTCCCTACTTTCTATCAATAAATCTTCTACATCTTTTAATAATTCTTCCATTCTATCGATATCTTTTTTTGTAGAAGTCATGTCACGAGTTAATCTACCATCAAGTTCTTTCATTTCATTTTTTTCTACCTTTAATTCCTCCCATTCATTAGAAGAAATAGTTCTATTATTTATCTTTATTTTTAAACTCTCTATTAGTCCATTATTTTTTATACTTTCATTAGAATGAGTTTTTATTTCTTTTTCATATTTAATAACATTCTCAGGACTAAGGGAGCTTTCTATGGCAACTTCTAGATTACTAAATTTACTATTTTCAACCATATTTAGAAGATCTATTTTCTTTTCTTCATTTATTTTTCCATTCAGAATTAGAGTTGTTTCTACTTCTACTAGTTCGGTTTTAACCTTATTCAGATTGTCATCCACTTTTTGTTTTTGAGAACCCTTATCTTCATATTTTTTTCTATATTCCTTACTTTCCTCTCTATAAAGTTTTGATTCTACCTCTTGATTTTTTAATACTTTATATTTTTCTTCTAATTCATTTAATTCTAAGTCTAAGTTAGAAAAATCAACATATAGTAATTTTAATCCTTCCTCTAATTCTAATTTTTTACTGTTTTCATCTTTTAAAACTTCCTCTGATTCTACAGATTTTTCTTTTAAATTTTTTAATATTCCCTCTAATTTTACACGATTAAGATCTAAATTGTTTTTTTCTTGTTCTAAATTGTTTTTTAACTCTTCACAAGATCTATTCTTACCTATTATCTCATCTATCTCCACAGTATTTTTATTGATAACTTTTTCTAATTCAATACTATTTCTAGTATTCAAGTTTTCTACCTTTATAGATAGTTCCTCTTCTAATTTTTGAGGATCAAGTTTATGATATTTAGAGTTAACCTTTTCTAGCGTTTCTTTTAAACTTAATAATAAAGTTTCGTCTATCTCAATACTCGGATTAGCTAATTTAGGATGATCTTTTGAACCACAAACGGGACAATTAGAATCTTCTGATAGATCTTTTGCCAATTGATAAGCGAGATCATTTTTTATTTTTTCCTCTTCTACTAATATTATCCCCTCTAGTTTTAATTTTTCATCAGACAACTTTAGTTTTTCACTCTTTTCAACTTCTATTTTTTTTTCTATCTCTTTTTTTTCTATCTCTAATTTTTTGATTTCCTTAACTTCGTTTTTTATGTTTTCATTTTTAAGTAATAAAACTGTTGTATCTATTATTTCAACTTTATTTAT
>JAGLEA010000018.1 GCA_023145315.1 Psychrilyobacter sp. | reverse complement strand
AACTTTAATAAAAATTGGAATAAAACTAGTGAAGGATGGGATACAAAGTTCGGATTAGATTATCAAGGTGGAAATTTTGATATGATGGGAAAAGAGTGGACATTTAATCCTAGCGTAACTTTTGAATATGGTACCGCTGAAAACTTTACTTCAAAAGCTTCTAAGCCAAACGCTAGAGATTCAGAAGTAGAAAGACTATTGAAATTTAATCCGACGATCTCAACAACTTATTATGGATTTGCCACAGATATTACTCCTATTATAGCGTATGATGATATGGAAGGAACTGTAGCATTTCAATTAAATATTGTAAACTATAGAAAATTAAATGAAAATTGGTCAACAAATGGTGAGATATATATTGATTTTGCTGGAACTAAAAATGATAAAATTAAAAAAGGAACTGATTCATATAATAATGGCTTATTTGAAGGTAATGTAGATGGGGATAATAAGTTTGCATTCTCAATAGAAGAATACTTAACTTATGAAAAGAATGTTACGGGAAATTTATACTTTGCAACAGAATTTGCATTAGAAGCTTATTCAATATTACAAAGTACTAAGAATGACGTAGCTTTATATGTTGAGCCAAAATTATTTTATAAAATAGATCTTGGAGGGTCAACTTTAACTCCATATGTAAGTTATACTGCATATAGTGCAACTGGTGGTTATAAAGATAGTTATGATAGAGATGAACTATCTATAGGAGTTAAATTTGGAACAAAGTTCTAATAGATAAAAACTATACTATATATATGTAAATGTATATTAAGGAGAAGAGGTTGAGAAATTGACTTCTTCTCTTTAATAACAACTATAGAATAAATTAATCAACTTAATTTAAAAGTGTGACATTTGTCCTGTATTTTTTAAACGTTTTTTGGTATACTAATTGAGTACTTAAGAAGTGGATCCCTTTTAGGAGTCCCCACAGTCATTTAAAGCTTTTATAACAAAAAAATGTTTGCATTTTGTAAGAAATGTGATATAATGTTTAAGTTGTGAAAAATAGTTGACCTTAAACTATAAAACATTAACAGAATAGGAGGTGCATATACAAATGGCATCAAAGTTAAGAATCTATTTAAACGCTTATGATCATAAATTATTAGATCAATCAGCAGCAAAAATCGCAGATGTTGCAAAAAAATCTGGAGCGGAAATCGCAGGACCAATGCCTTTACCGACTAAGATAAAGAAGCACACTGTATTAAAATCAGTTCATGTTAACAAATCTTCAAGAGAGCAATTCGAAATGAGAGTTCACAGAAGAATGGTTGAGATTAAAGACGCTACACAAAAGACTATTTCATCTTTAACCGCAGTTAACTTACCAGCTGGTGTAGGTATAGAAATCAAACAAGTTTAATTACTAGTTGGTTTCGTTTTGTAGGTAATTTAAAAAAGTTTTAGATTGCTTTACAGAATAATACAAGTTGGCAGCAATGGCTGTTTTCTGTAAAAAGAAGATGTGGGAACCACGAGGCGCAGTTGCTAACCAATATATTATTTGATGGAGGTAGACACAATATGTCAGGAATTTTAGGTAAAAAAATCGGAATGACTCAAATTTTTGAAGATGGAAAATTTGTTCCAGTTACTGTAATCGAAGCTGGACCTAACTATGTTTTACAAAAGAAAACTGTAGAAAAAGAAGGGTACTCAGCAATTCAATTAGGTTTCGGAGAAAAGAGAGAGAAGAACACTACTAAACCACTTATGGGGATCTTCAACAAAGCTGGAGTTAAATCTCAAAGATTTGTTAGAGAACTAAAAGTTGATTCAGTAGATGGTTATGAATTAGGACAAGAGTTAAAAGCAGACGTTTTAGAAGGTGTTAGCTTCGTTGACATCACTGGTACTTCAAAAGGTAAAGGTACTGCCGGTGTAATGAAGAGACATAACTTCCATGGAAACAGAGCAACTCATGGTGTTTCAAGAAATCATAGACTTGGAGGATCAATTGGACAATCTTCTAACCCTTCTAAAGTATTCAAAGGTATGAAAATGATGGGAAGATATGGTAATGCACAAGTAACTGTTCAAAACTTAGAGTTAGTAAAAGTTGATGTTGAAAACAACTTATTATTAGTAAAAGGTGCGGTTCCAGGACCTAAGAACGGATACATCGTAATTAAGCCAGCTATCAAAAAATAATTTAGAAGTAAGAGAGAGGAGGACACAATGTCAGTTTTAAACATATATGATATTACAGGTGCTCAAACTGGTACTGTAGAAGTAAAAGATACAGTATTCGCAATTGAGCCAAACAAGACAGTTTTACACGAAGTGTTAACTGCCGAATTAGCTGCTGCAAGACAAGGGACTGCATCAACTAAAACAAGAGGAATGGTGAGAGGTGGAGGAAGAAAGCCTTTCAGACAAAAGGGAACAGGTAGAGCTAGACAAGGTACTATCAGAGCCCCTCATATGGTAGGTGGAGGAGTTACATTCGGACCGTCTCCAAGATCATATGAAAAGAAAGTAAATAAAAAGGTAAGAAGCTTGGCTTTAAAATCAGCTATATCAACTAAAGTAACTAATGGAGATTTATTAGTATTAGACGCTAAAATAGATGCACCTAATACAAAGACAATCGTAAAATTAGTAGCAGCTTTAAACGCTACAAATAAGCAATTATTCGTAGTAAATGATTTAGCTACAAAAGAAGACTTCAACTTATATTTATCAGCTAGAAACCTAGAAAATGCAGTTGTATTACAACCAAATGAATTAGGTGTATACTGGTTATTAAAGCAAAACCAAGTGATCATCACTAAGGAAGCTTTAACAACACTTGAGGAGGTGCTAGGATAATGACTGCTTACGATATCATCAAAAAGCCTATCATCACTGAAAAATCTGAAATTTTAAGAAGAGAATTCAATAAATTCACTTTTGAAGTAAATAAGAAGGCTAACAAAATTGAAATTAGAAAAGCTATCGAAACTATCTTTGATGTAAAGGTAACTGGTGTAGCGACATCTAACATGAAATCAGTTTCAGCGAGACATGGACAAAAGTTATACATGACTCAAGCAAAGAAAAAAGCTGTAGTAACATTAGCTGAAGGAAACACAATTACTTACTTCGAAACTGTTTAATCGAACAAAGTTTTTAAAATAAAAGATATTTATAGGTCAATGGAGGTTAATAGAAATGGCAATCAGAAAAATGAAAGCTATGACTAACGGTACGAGACATATGTCGTATTTAGTTAGCGAAGAGTTAGACAAAAATGTTAGACCTGAAAAATCTTTAACTACACCGTTAAATTCGGCGTATGGTAGAGATAACTACGGTCACAGAACTGGTAGAAATAGACAAAAAGGACATAAGAGATTATATAGAGTAATTGATTTCAAAAGAAATAAATTAGATATACCTGCAAAGGTAGCATCAATTCAATATGATCCAAACAGAACGGCAAACATTGCTTTACTACATTATGTAGATGGAGAAAAGAGATATATCTTAGCTCCTAAAGGATTAGTAGCTGGAGACGTTGTAATGGCAGGTGCTACAGCAGAGATCAAGCCAGGAAACGCACTTAAGTTAAAAGATATGCCAGTTGGAACACAAATCCACAACATTGAATTACAAATTGCAAGAGGTGGACAATTAGTAAGATCTGCA
>JAGLEA010000179.1 GCA_023145315.1 Psychrilyobacter sp. | reverse complement strand
TTCTTGAATATTAGTTGTACCTTTTAATTTTTTCACAACTTTTTCAATATCTTTTTTTATAGTTATTACCTTATTCAAGACCTCTCTTTTATTTGGATCTACTTCTAATTCTATTGACTTTTTTAATATAACTTCCTCTTTTTTCTTTAGGTCCTCTAGCTCTATTGTTACTTTTTTTACCTCTATTTTTAATTTTTCCAAATTTTCTAGAAGATCTATTTTAGTCTTTTCATCGACTTTAATCTTTTCCACTACAGTTTTTTTATTTTTATTTAATACGATTATATTTTGAGCAGCTATATTGTTTTCGATATTTATTTTGAGCTCTTCAATATTTTTAATATTTCCCTCTAATTTTAACTTTTTTTCATTATGTTTTTCAAACTCTTCGAGTAGATCTTTTACCTCCTCTTTATCCTTATATTTTTTGTTAAACTCGGTATTTTTTAGATCAAATTCATCTCTTTTTTGTAATAGTTCTTTTAATTTTTCCTTCAATTCTTCTATTTTTTTAGGATCTAAATCCCCTTTCCCTTGGATTTGATTTTTTATTGCTTCTATTTCTTTTTGTTTTATTGATTTTTCATACCTTAATTTTGCAGTTAGCTTTTTTCCATATTTTTCTAATCCAAATATTCTTTCTAACATATCTCTTTTGTCTGTTCCTGTAAGTTTCAAAAATTCACTGAATTTTCCTTGTGGTAAAACTACTGAACGGGTAAAGTCGCCCATAGATAAACCTATCAATTCCTCTACCTTACTTTTTATCTCTGAATTTTTTTCAGCTATTATTTCATCTCCACAATACATCAGTACTTTTTTACTTCCAAACTCTAATTTTTTTTTCATCTTAGGAAACTTTCTATATATCGTATATTCTTGCTCTCCTAAAATAAATACAAATTTTATCTCTATCTTATCTGAATTTGTATTTAGAAGATCTATTAATTTATCATCTACAGAATTTTCTAATCGAACTACATCACCATAGATGGCTAGAGTTATTGCATCTAATATTGTAGATTTACCACTCCCTGTTTTTCCAAATATCCCAAATAGTCCATGTTCTGTAAGGGTTTTAAAGTCGATAACTTGTTTTTCTGCAAAACTCTGCAATCCTTCAATCTCTAATCTTATAGGTCTCATTACTCCACCTCTCCTACTAATCTTTGAAAAATTTTGATTATTTCTTTAGAAGGTTCAATATTATATTTTTTCTTGTAAAACCCATTAAATGCTAAATCTATATTTTCTTCATTATAATTTTCTAATGGTTCAGCTAGATCATCATTCAACTTAATGTTTGGAATTATTTCTATGATATTTGAATTTTTCTTTATTTCACGAACTTCATTATTTTTTAGTGCTCTGTGGGTATTTATTTCTAGGTAGATCCATTCATCTACCCCTAAAAGTTCCTTTGATTTTTCTATTCCCTCTTCTACACTAGAGACTATATACTTTTTTATAGGTTTATAGTTATCTATCTCTATTCCCCTTATCTCTGTATTTAAACTACCTTTTATATCTGCTATGAATACTTTTTTCTTATATCTATTTTCACTCACACGATATTCTATGGGAGATCCTGAATATACTGCTCTCTTGTCTTTATATACCATGGGTTTATGAATATGTCCTAGAGCTATATAATCTACTTCTGGCATATCGTTTAGATTAACAGCCAAACTTCCTCCTAATTCTATAGGTCTTTCATTGTCACTACAAATAGATCCAGTCATAAAGATATGAGTCATAATAACCTTTGGGATCTCTCTCTGACACTCTAATATTCCATTAGTTAATATCTCTCCTATTCGTTTACTATAAGAAATTTGTTCCTCATCTTGCGTTCCACTAAAGGTTTCTCCTAATGCTTTTTCACCTGGATATGGGAGTGCGTATATATATACTTTTTCTTTTTCACTATTTTTTTCTATTTCTATCTCTATTCCACCTCTTGTAGATTTAGTTATCTCAAAGTTACCATATCTACCTGTTTCTTTTTTTTCAAAGGGAGTGGTAAATACAATGATTCCATACTCTGATGAGAGAGGATTACTTGCTCCTAGTTTTTCAGGATTATCATGATTCCCCGAAATTATTACAACTGGTCTTTTTCCGTTATTTGATAAAGCTTTAACACCTTTAAAAAATAGTTTTTCTGCTTCTACAGGTGGCGATGGAACATCATAGATATCCCCAGCAATTAAAACTATATCTACAGATTCTCCATCTGCTATTTTTACTAGATTTTCTATAAATTTTTCTTGTTCTTTTATTCTACTATAACCTTCTAATTTTTTCCCTAGATGCCAATCAGAACTATGTAAAACCCTCATAAATACCCACCTTTAGTTTTTATTTTAATTATAACATACTCTCTTATTTATGTTATAATACTAAGAAATAAAATATATTTTATAAAAAACGAGGTGTTATATGAAAACTAATATATATGATGATATGAATAAAAATGAAGTAACTTACCTAGAGTTATTTAATAAAAAAAATTACATCTTAATCGATGTGAGAACTCCTAAAGAATTTAATGAATCTACAATTCCAAACGCTATAAATATCCCTGTACTTCTCGACGAAGAGAGGGTCATGGTAGGAACAGCATATAAAAAAGAGTCCCCAGAAAAGGCAAAGCAAATTGGAGTAGAGGCTATATCAAAGAGGTTAGGAGATATTAGCAATGAAATTTCAGAAATATCAAAAAATTACGATGAGATAGTTTTTTTCTGTGCAAGAGGTGGGATGAGAAGTGGATCAATGGCATCTTTTTTTCGATCTATGGGCTATAAAACTGCTCGTCTAAATGGTGGATACAAGTCATATAGAACCTTCATCATAGACGATTTTGAAAATATTCTTAAAGGAGTAAATCTAATAACTTTACACGGAAAAACAGGATCTGGAAAAACTAAAATATTAAACGAATTAGAAAAAAGAGGTGTTGAAACAATAGATTTAGAAGGTATGGCAAAAAATAGAGGATCTCATTTTGGACATATAGGAATACCCCAAGATCGAAATCAAAAAACATTTGAATCTATGCTATATGATCTTATAAAATATAGAAAAAATAATGTGATTATTATTGAGGGAGAAAGTAGAAAAATTGGTCCTATTCATATTCCAGAAGCTTTTTGGGAAACTATGAAAAAAGGTATCAAAATATTGGTAGAAGCTCCTACAGAGATGAGATTGGACATCATTATGGATGACTATACTGGAATAGATGAATTAAAGGAAAATTTATTAGAAGTAGCTGAGAAATTGAAAAGGTATATGGATGGTAGCTCGTATGATAAATTTATTAAACTTGTAGAAGAAGGGAATATCAGAGAAGCAGCCCGTGAGATGATGATCGAGTACTATGACCCTATGTATAACAAGAGCTTGAATAAGCATAATTACCATGAGGAAATTACTATTGATAGTATTGAAAATGGAGTAGAAAAATTAGAAGTTCTTTTAAAAAAATATATGTAAAAAATTCAAAAAGCGAGATAAAGATTTAGATCTTTATCTCGCTTTTATTCTTATTAAAGACTATTTACATCAAATAAACTTATAATTCACCACTTCATTCCATGTTGGAAGTGAACTTTGTGCTCCTTCTTTAGTTACTGTAATAGCTCCTACTTTTGCTCCAAACTCCATAGCTTCCCTTATCCCTTTCTCTTCTGCTAACATCCTCGTAACTCCACCGATAAACGAATCTCCTGCTGCTGTAGGGTCAATTGCATTAACTTTATGAATTCCAACCTTCAAAGAACTATCTTTTTCAATAAATAGAGATCCATTTTTTCCCATAGTAACTATTAAATTTTTGACACCTAGGTCCATCATTTTTTTCCCAGCTTCTAACATTTCATCTTCTGTAGATACCGGCATCTGGCTAATTAATTCTAATTCTGTTTCATTTGGAATCAAATAATCTACATTTTTTATTATATCTATAGATAGATTTTTTGCTGGAGCTGGATTAAGTATCGTTATTTTATTATATTCTTTAGATTTTTTCAGAATATACTCTACTATATCTAACGGTATTTCTAACTGTAATAATACTATATCGTTATTTTTTATTAACTCTATATTTTTATCTATATCCTCTATAGTCAACTCAAAATTAGCTCCCGGAACTACAATAATTGTGTTATCTGCATTATCATCAACCACAATAGTAGCTATTCCTGTACTTTTTTCCCCTTTTTTTATATATTTAGTATCTATATTATTTTCTTCTAATCCCATTATTATTTTCTTACCGTAAGAATCCTCTCCTATACAACCAAACATCGTTACATCGCCACCTAGTTTAGCGATAGCAACCGCTTGATTCCCACCCTTTCCTCCAGGTATTTCAAAAAACTCTTTACCCATTATTGTTTCTCCTAATTTTGGATGTCTAGAACTCATTGTTACTAAGTCCATATTAAGACTTCCTATTACCAATATTTTCTTCATTTTCTCTCCTTCTACTTCTATTATTTTATAGATATATTTTGTCTATATTTAAACTTTTTTCACACTTTATGTAGCTACTTATATAAGTTATACACTAATAGAAAAAGTTTGTAAATATTTTTAAGATAGAGTTTAACATTTATTTCTCTTTGTAGTAAAATATACTAAATTATACCAATATGAGGAGTTAATCTATGATACAAATATTTGGAGTCAAGAGTTGTAACGATACAAAGAAAGCCATAAGATTTTTTAAGGATAGAAAGATCAATGTTCAATTTATCAACCTAAAGGAAAAAGAGATCTCGAAAGGAGAGTTAAGGAGTATCACAAAGACTTTTGATATCGAGGAACTACTCGATAGAGAAGGCAAGGAGTTTAAAAAACGTAATTTGAAATATCATCTGTTTGACACTTTAGATTTATTGATGGAATTTCCGATTCTTTTTAAAACACCTATTCTCAGAGAAAAAGAAAAAATCACACTGGGGTATCAGCCTGATATATGGAAAGTATGGGTAAAATAAGAAAAAAGGAGAAAATCAATTGATTTTCTCCTTTTAAAATTATTAATTACTTAGCTTCAAAATGTCTTTCTAATAAACCTTTGAATGCTTTACCATGTCTAGCTTCATCTTTAGCCATTTCATGTACTGTATCGTGAACTGCATCTAATCCTAATTTCTTAGCTCTCTTTGCAAGTTCAAATTTTCCTGCTGTAGCTCCATATTCTGCTGCTACTCTTAATCTTAAGTTTTCTTCAGTAGAGTTAGTTACAACTTCTCCTAATAATTCAGCAAATTTAGCTGCATGTTCTGCTTCTTCGAATGCGATTCTCTTGTAAGCTTCTGCAATTTCAGGGAAACCTTCTCTATCTGCTACTCTTGACATTGCTAAGTACATACCTACTTCAGTACATTCTCCAGCAAAGTTAGCTTTTAATCCTTCAATAATTTCAGCATCTCCACAAGCAAGACCTTCTCCTAATTTATGCTCAGTTGCCCACTCTTCAGTTGCACTCTCATCATAAGCTACGAATTTGTCTTTAGTTGCCTTACATACTGGACATACCTCAACATTTGAATCTAATATTTCTCCACATACTGTACATCTTAATTTTGCCATTTGTAATCACTCCTTTTATTTTTTTAAAGTTATTTTAAATTTGTATTCGTTACAAAAATATAATAACCTATTTATTGATTTGTGTCAAACGTTTTTTTACAAATAATTTCTCTCTTGTTATAATTTTTATTTAATTTGATTTTTCTTCTTCGTGTTAATTGCTTTCATGAATTTTATTATCACTGTATTTTTTTATAATTGCAAATAATCTCTTTAAATATCACCTTATTAAGAGTATACTATATAATAACAAATTTCCTAATTATTTATTAAAATATCACTTAATTAAGCAAGGAGCAAACAATATGAAAAAATATGATTATATAGTTGTCGGTGGTGGGCCTGGAGGGATCTTTTCTGCAATATTTGCTGGAAGTCTAGGGATAAAAACTGCAATTTTAGAAAAGAAAAATAGGATGGGTAAAAAAATATTAATAGCTGGTTCTGGGCAATGTAATATTACCAATACTGGAGATACAAAGGAGTTTTTGACTAAATACGGAGATCACGGAAAATTTTTACGAACTTCATTATATAAGTTTTCTCCTAAAGATCTTCAAGATTTTTTCAAAAAAGAAGGTTTAGAACTAGTAGCTAGAGAAGATGGAAAGATATTTCCAATTACAAAAAAATCTACAGATGTTGTAAATTTACTATATAGTCTATGTAAAAAATATAACGTAGATATCTTTGAAAATTGTGAAGTATTAGAAGTTTCTCACAAGGAAAACTTTGGTATTATAACTAAATTAGGAGAGTTTTCTTCTAAAAATTTATTAATATCTACTGGTGGGATTACATATCCTGCTACTGGAAGTGAGGGAGAAGGTTATAAGTTCGCCAAAAGTTTAGGACACAAAATTATAGAGGTAAAACCTTGTTTAACCCCTGTATTTATCAGAGATTATCCATTTGTAGAACTAGCTGGTATCTCATTTAAAAAAATATCTATCTCTGTTTACAACGAGGATAAGAGAATGAAAGAATCTTTTGGAGATATTTTATTTACTCATAAAAACCTTAGTGGACCTGGTATTTTAGATAACTCAAGATATATGAAAAAAGGATATTTTCTAGCATTTAACTTTATAGGAATACCATTCCCTACTTATAAGGAACACTTTATATCTTACTCTAATAATAACGGTAAGAACTTAGTAAAAACCTTTTTAGGAACTTATAAACTTCCTGAAAGATTTATTAAAAATATGATGTTTGAAGCACAAATTCCAGAATGTATGAAAATATCTAGTCTAAATAAAAAAGAGAGAGATGATCTAGGAAGATACCTAACAGAGTATAGATATGAAATTACTAAATTAGGAGGGATCGATATAGGTATGGCTACATCTGGTGGTATAGACACAAAGGAAATTAACCCAAAAACTATGGAATCAAAATTAGTAAAGGGATTATATTTTGCAGGTGAAGTTATAGATATAGATGGGGATACAGGGGGATACAATATCCAAGCTGCTATCTCAACTGGGATTTTAGCTAGTAAAAATATAGGAAAAACACTTTAGAAAAAGAGTAGAATAATCATAACAAAAGTTTGGAGGTAGTATGCAATTAGAAAAAGTAAAAGAGTTTAAAAAATTTGCAAGTGAAGTAATACTAAAAGTTCTCATGAAGATGAGCAAAGATTATGAACATTATGAAAAATTAGAAGATTTTGATGGGATGCAAAGGGTAAAATTAGAGTTTATTCCAAAATATGAGAAACTTTATCTTGAGTTTAGTGGTGAGGTATCTGAAAATTTAGATGATTATGATGACGAGAAACTAGAGGGACTTATGACCATAATAAATGATATTATGAAAGTAAATAATATCTCTATGGAGTATATTCTCGATGAAGTTGAGAAGAGAGAAGCACTAAAAGGAGAATCTGGTGCAGAAACTGTTGAAAGATTATTTAAATATCAGATCAATGAATTAGAAGAAGCCATGGAAACTCTACTTGAAAAGGCTAACTTAATGTTAGATAAGGAAGGTCTATTAGAGGGGGAACTCCGTGATGCTATCCAGGAAGATGAACAAATGGAAGTTTTAGAAAAATTAAGTATTGTAAGAAAGGAATGGGGTGCCTTAGAAAAGAAAATTTTGAAATGTAAAAACTCTCTGGATAACTTAAAAGATTCTCTGTCTAAAAAATGGACTTTTGATATTTATGGAACAGTTTCAAAAGATGAATTGAAAAAAGCTTTTAAAAGTGAAACAAAAAAATAATTTTCTTTTTTTGCTATTTTATTGCACAACTCAAACTACTATGCTAAAATAAGGGGTATTTACTATGAACACAACAACAAAAATTATAATTAACGTCTTAGTTATCTTAGTTATCGTCTTTTTCGTAACAAAAAGAAAAAGTCATACAAAAAGTGTAACTACATTCAAAGAGGAGGCTATCGCCATGTCAAACGTAAACTTAACAGCAACTATCAAAACTAGTAAGGGAGATATTCATATTAAATTATTTCCAAATGAAACACCATTTACAGTACTTAACTTTGTAAATTTATCTAAAAAAGGATACTATGATGGTTTAAATTTTCATAGAGTTCTAGCTGATTTCATGATCCAAGGTGGATGTCCAGATGGTACAGGAATGGGTGGACCAGGATATAACTTCAAAGATGAATTTGTAAAAGAATTAGTATTTGATAAACCAGGAATCTTAGCAATGGCAAACTCAGGACCGAGCACAAATGGTTCTCAATTCTTCATTACTCATGTAGAAACGTCATGGTTAAATCACAAGCATACTATCTTTGGTGAAGTTGTATCATCTGAAGACCAAGATGTAGTAAACAAAGTAGCTCAAGGAGATAAAATAATATCTATCGAAATTTCTGGCGATGTAGATGCATTTTTAGAAGAAAATAAAGCACCACTTGCTGAATTAAACGGTGAACTAGTAAAAAAATATCCTAGATTCAAATAAATATATACGGAGGTAAGCAATTGAAGAAAATTTCAATTATCTTTGCACTTCTACTACTATTTACTTTAGGAGGATGTGCCTCTATAAGACGGGCATTTCATGCAGGGGAAATCGCAAAAATAAACAATATAAGAGCAACAATCGTAACTTCTCAAGGAGATGTTAACTTCTACCTATATCCAGAAGCAGCTCCTGTTACTGTGGCTAACTTTATCAATTTAGCTAAAAGAGGTTACTATAACGATCTGAAGTTCCATAGAGTTGTTGATAACTTCATGGTTCAAGGTGGAGACCCACTTGAAACTGGTCTTGGTGGCCCAGGATACCAGATCGAAGATGAATTTGTAGATTGGTTAGATTTCTACCAAGTAGGAATGTTAGCTATGGCAAATGCTGGTCCTAATACTGGTGGATCACAATTTTTTATGACAATGTATGCTGCAGATTGGTTAAATCATAAACATACAGTTTTTGGTGAGGTTGTATCTGATGCAGACTTAGCAGTTATTAGAAAGTTAGAAGTAGGAGATAGAATTAAAGAGATTAGATTTGAGGGAGATGTTGATTTCTTCTTAGCTCTTGAAAAAGACAGAGTTGATGAATGGAATACTGTCCTTGATGAAAATTATCCTAATCTAAAGGAATATCCTGTAAAAGATATTACTGACCCTGAATATACAGATAAATATAATGACTATAAAACTGAACTAGTTAGAATAAATGAAGAGCAAGAAAAAACAAGTAAACCATATGATCCATCATTTATTCCTTCTTGGATTAGATATGTCGATAATAAGTATACTGAAGCACAAAAAAGAAAAGGTATAGCACAAGATTCAGAAAGATTAGCAGAGCATGTTCAAAATAGTGAAATACAAGCTGTATCTATCACTATATCTGATGATGGTACTACTGAGCAAACAGCAACTACTTCTTCAGAAGGAAATGCAACTTCTAATACTAATTCTGGAACAACTACTACTACAACTACTACAGAAAAAGATGGTTCAAAAAGTACTACTACTGAAGATGAATTTGGTAATGTTACTGATACCGATACATCTGATACTGATGGTTCAAAAATGACAGATACCAATAAAGATAATAAAAATTTAGATCCGTCTACTGATGGTGACGATGATACAAACTAATAAAAAGACTCCTAATTAGGAGTCTTTTTTATTTAGTCTATTTCCTAAAAACTAGCATTTTTAGGAGTTCTTGGGAATGGTACTACATCCCTTATATTGTCTACTCCTGTAACATACATAATTAATCTCTCGAAACCTAATCCAAATCCACTAGTTTTAACACCACCAAATCTTCTAAGATCTAAATACCAATCTAAGTCTGCTTCTTCTATATCTAATTCTTTCATTCTTTTTAATAATACATCTAATCTTTCCTCTCTTTGTGATCCACCGATTAGTTCTCCACTTCCAGGAACTATTAAGTCCATAGCTGCAACAGTTTCATTATCGTCATTTAATCTCATATAGAAAGCTTTAAATTCTTTTGGCCAATCTTTTACAAATACTGGTCCATTAAAATGTTTAGTTAAGAATTTTTCATGTTCTGTTGAAAGGTCATCATCATACTTAGGTAAGTTAGCGAATTTCTCCCCACTTTCTAATAATAAAGTTATAGCTTCTTTATGTGTTAACTCTTTAAATTTATCACATTCTACTATTTTAGTTAGTTTTTCTATCAATCCTTTCTCTACAAACTTATTAAAGAATGTCATCTCACTAGGTGCTTTTTCTAATAGATAAGAGATAACATATTTCAACATATCTTCTGCTAGCTTCATATTATCTGCTAATTCATTAAATGCTACTTCTGGTTCTATCATCCAAAATTCTGAAGCATGTCTTTGGGTATTAGAGTTTTCTGCTCTAAATGTAGGTCCAAATGTATATGTAGCTCTCATTGATTGTGCAAAAGCTTCTGCTTCTAATTGACCTGTAACTGTTAATCCTACTTTTTTAGCAAAGAAATCTTTTTTGTAGTCAATTTCATTCTTATCTGTTCTAGGTAGGTTATCCATATCTAAAGTTGTTACTTTAAACATCTCTCCTGCTCCCTCACCATCATTTCCTGTAATTAATGGAGTATGACAATAGATGAAATCTTGCTCTTGGAAAAATGAGTGAATAGCGTGTGCTGCTAAACTTCTAACTCTAAATACTGCACTAAATAAGTTTGTCCTAGGACGAAGATGTGCATGAACTCTCAAAAATTCTTTTGTATGTCTTTTGGGTTGAATTGGATAGTCTTCTGCTGAATCTGCTAGTAACTTCACTTCTAAAGCTTGGATCTCAAAAGGTTGTTTATTATTAGGAGTTACTAATACTTTTCCCTTTATTTCTAATCCACTTCCTGCTCTATATTTTTGGATTTCTTTAAAATTTTCTAAAGCTATTCCATAAACAACTTGAGTTGTTTCAAAACAAGAACCATCATTTAGATCAATAAATCCAAATTCTTTTTGGCTTCTGTTATTTCTAAGCCAACCTTTTAATACAACTTCTTTTGAATCATATTTTGCTAAATCTTTATACAAATCTCTTACTCTAATCATAGTTTTACTCCTCCTAACTTAATTTTAGTCTACTCTTCTTTTTTTTCTTTAATTTGACTTCCTTTCCTTGTTCGTCTACAATTTTTACGCCATCTAGATGACCCCTTACTTGTGATCTAAATTGATCAAGGTAGAGAGCTCTATACTTTTGTCTTTCGATCACTTCATCATCTGTTAATGTTCTCTCTTTAGACAGAGCTGAGTAGAAGTTCACTTTTTCTATTATATCTTTCATTTCCATAAATATCCTCCTAAATACAAAAAAATCTCACTACTAAAAATGAGACTTTAAATATACACAAACTCTAAAAATTAAAGTAAGCACAGAGATATATTATCTCATTATCACCTTTATAATTATAGATATTATACTATCTATACTCTTTAATTGTCAACTTCTTTTCCTATATGTTGATCTGTGGCACATTTTGCAAATTGACAAGGTAAACCTTTACACTTCATAGTTCCAGCTACTCCTACAATAGTAGAGTTTTCACAACTATCTTTTAGTACTACAGTATTGCTTCCTATCTTCGTTCCATCTGCTATAGTAATATTTCCTAATATTTTTGCTCCTGCACCGATTACTACATTATTTCCTATTGTTGGATGCCTTTTCCCACTATCTTTTCCTGTTCCACCTAAAGTAACCTGATGATAGATAGTTACCCCATCTCCTATTATAGCCGTTTCCCCTATTACAACTCCCATACCGTGATCTAGAAACAATCTTTTTCCTATTACAGCACCTGGATGGATCTCTATTCCCGTGATTCCTCTAGATATCTGCGATAATAATCTAGCTATGAAAAAAAACTTTCTTTTATAGAAAAAATGAGAAATCCTATGGTTTATCATAGCATGAAGTGATGGATATAAAAGTAAAACTTCTAAATTACTCTTTACCGAAGGATCTTTTTCTTTTATATTTTTTATATGTTCCTTTAATAATTTAAACATCTTTTTCTCCTTAATTTTAAATCTAATTACTCTCAAAAACACCTGTTGATACATATTTTTCTCCACCATCAGGTGCTACTGTAACAACTATTTTTCCTGGGCCTAATTTTTTAGCTAATTTCTTTGCACCACAAATATTTGATCCACTAGATATTCCTAGGTATAGCCCCTCTACGTCTAATAATTTTTTTGTTTCTCTATATGCTTCTTCATCTGTTATAGTCATCACTTCATCTATTATTGAGGTGTTCACTATTTTAGGAATAAACCCTGCTCCTATACCTTGTATCTTATGGGGCCCTCCACTTCCTCCAGATAAAACATCAGAATTAGAAGGTTCTATAGCTACTATTTTTATTTTTCCATCTATTTCTTTTAAATACTCTCCAACTCCCGTTAGTGTTCCACCAGTTCCAACACCACATATGAAGCTATCTATTTTTTTTAACTTCTCTGTAATTTCTGGTCCAGTAGTAAGAATGTGTGCTTTACTATTTGATGTATTTTCAAATTGATTTGGAATAAAGTATTTAGAGTTTCCCTCTTTCATCTCATATGCTTTATTGATTGATCCCGTCATTCCTTTTGATGGTTCTGTTAACACTAGGTTAGCACCATATGATTTTATTATATCCTGCCTTTCTCGACTCATACTAGATGGCATTACTAGAGTTACTTCATACCCACGAGCTTTCCCTATCATAGCCAATGCTATTCCTGTATTCCCACTTGTTGGTTCTAGTATAATACCACCTTTTTTCAAATTACCTTCTTTTTCAGCATCTAATATCATTTGTAGGGCAGCTCTATCTTTTATAGATCCACTAGGGTTAAACTTTTCTAATTTTACATAGACATCTGCAGACTCTTCATCTGTTTTAATTTTTATCATGGGAGTATTTCCAATTAATTCAATTATATTTTTATACATAAATCCCTCCTAAGTTCTTTAATTTTTATTATATATTTATACTATCAAAAACTATTAAATAAGTCAATAAAAGTATTTAATTAATTAATTATATAGATACTATATTTCTTTAAATAAATATAGGAACTAAAAAACTAAGAAGCTCACTCCAAAAATCATAAAAACCCGTAATTTTAACAACCTCTTTTGAGTTTGTCTAATTACAGGTTCAATATAATTGTTTTTTGCTTTTACTATCTTTATTTCTTTAAAATTTGTATGTTATATTTGCTCCATATTCAAATTGATATTGATGCCTAGATAAAGTATAATCTTGGTGTATAGCAATTCCTAAATAATCAGAGTATTCATACCCCTCTTTAAGAGTAAACTTTACATGATATGGATCATTATTATATTTATTTAAAGTTAATACAGAATCTCCAAAAGGTTTAAAGTTGGCTTCTAAGTTATCATATGGATCAGCTAATTCATAGTAGTTCATAACTCCAGAACTAAGACTAAACTTGTGAATATCATTATAATAAAAATCTTTACCTAGATCAAAACCTATACCAGGTTCTATAGATGTTGTATTTTTAGAGTGAATGTCCATACCAGAAGCTCCACCTTCATTAATTTCACCTTGATGTAATCCAACTATGTTAAATTCTCCCTTTGGAACAATATAAATATCATGATTAAAACTATATCTTTTATAAACTAAATTATTTAATCCTAAGAATAAGTTTTTATTAGTAGAAGAATTTCTAAAATCTCCTACTCCAGTATTGTTATATCTATTCAAGTGACTATAATTACCACCAACTGTCAACTGAGTAGTGTATAAAACTAAATTATGCTCGTATACACCATAGATACCACCACTATAATAATAATCATCTCTATATGTATTGTCATCTGACATGCTAACGCTAGAGTCAGAAAAAGTTTGTATAGTTCCAAGTTTAAAATTAGGAGTTAATTTCTTTTCAATCCAAAATGACATATCAGAGTTACTACTTTTATAATTATTATCACTTTCTACATTTTTAACTTTTAAATGTGAGTTATCAAAAGTACCATTTACATTAACTGTTCCAACCTTACTATAAGGATTGAAATTGGCTATATTATATATTCCATTTATATTTAAACGGCTGATAGTATCAAAAGTTTGTTTTGTAAGCGTAGGGAAAATAGTAGTTCCAAAAGTACTATTTAACGCAGAGTTCAGTTTTGCTGTTGAATCAATGCTTGTTCCTTTTAATAAGTTATAAAAACTATTTTTATAACTGTTATTAGAATTAGAGTAATTATCTTCTAAGAGTCGTCCTACATTTTTATCAGCAACAATTCCAGATGTAAACTTGACTCTAGAAATCTCCATAGTAAACTCTTTATTAGAATTTAGTCCACTACTTTTTATACTATAAAGAGGTGACATAGATATCGTATTTGCATTAAAATTATTAGCCTTTAATATACCTGTGTAATTAATACTATTGTTAAAATTGTTTTCACCAAAATCGCCAGAAATATACATTTTACCAGTAACGTTATCCCAGTTACCACTAGTTGAACCCATTGTTCCACCCTTTGCATTAACAAAGTATCCTGTAC
>JAGLEA010000178.1 GCA_023145315.1 Psychrilyobacter sp. | reverse complement strand
AATTTTAAAAAAGGATCTGATATTGACTTAGCTATCAAAGGAAAAAATGTTACACGAACTATAATTATGAGATTAGCAGGATTGCTAGGTGATGAATATCCTATCCCTTTTTTCTTCGATATCGTTCATTATGATAGTTTAAATAATCTTAAATTAAAGGAACACATTGATAAATTTGGAAAGATTATATATATAAAAGAAGGGGTATAATATGAACTTAATAGAAGTAAGGTTAATATTTGATGCTGACGAGCCTCAGTATGTTGGAAAAGAAATTACAGATTTATTTTATGAATTTGGTGTACAAGGATTAAAAATAGATGAACCTATGAAAAAAGATCCATTAGACTACTATAAAGACGAAAAGATATTTTTACAACGTGATTATGCTGTATCGGCATATTTTCCAATCAACTTATATGTAGAAAAAAAGAAAGCTCTCATCACTTCTACATTCGAAGAAAAATTTGGACATCGTGAAGATCTGATCTATTCTATTGATTTTTATGAATTAGATGAGGAAGATTATCAAAATTCTTGGAAAAAATATCTCTATCCTGAAAAGGTAAGTGATCGTTTTGTAGTCAAACCTACATGGCGAGAATATGATGTAGTCGGTGAGGAAATTGTTATTGAGTTAGATCCTGGAAGAGCATTTGGAACTGGATCTCATCCTACAACTTCTCTGTGTATAAGATCTATGGAGGAATATATTAAAGACGGAGATAGTGTTATCGATGTTGGTACAGGTTCTGGTATCCTAATGATAGCTGCTGATAAATTAGGTGCTTCCGAAGTTTGGGGAGTCGATATAGATCCTCTAGCTGTAGAAGTAGCACAAGAAAATTTGGAATTAAATAAAACAAATATGGAAAAAATAAAACTATTCAAAGGTGATCTTGTTACTGTTGTAGAAGATAAAAAATTTGATGTAGTTGTGGCTAATATATTAGCAGATGTAATATTAATTTTATTAAATGATATGTCTACAGTTGTAAAAAAAGATGGGCTTATGATATTATCTGGAATTATAGAGGATAAATCTGAAGAAATTAAAAAAAGAATTTTATCTCTAGGATATGAGATCATATCAGAGAAAAAAGATAAAGAATGGGTAAGTTTTACTGCAAAAGTATAGTGGAGGTAGGATGAAAAAAGTAATTAATAGATGTAAGGGTTGTGGTATCGAATTGCAAACAGAAGATAAAAATAAACAAGGATATATTCCTTCTACAAGCTTAAAAGGAAATAAAAATCCGATTTGTCAAAGATGTTTTAAATTAACAAATTATGGTGATTATATACCTATGGAGATGTCGAGTGAAGACTACCGTAGAGAAGTACAAAGAACTGCTAATAGTGCTCAAGTAGCCTTAGCTGTATTTGATATTATTGATTTTGAAGGTTCTTTTGATGATGAAATACTAGATATATTGAGAGAGATGGATTCTATAATTATTATCAATAAGGTCGATCTTATTCCCGGTGGAAAACATGCTAGTGAAGTAGCAAATTGGGTAAAAGCTAGACTAGATGACGAAGGAATTGCTCCACTAGATATTGCTATAGTTAGTGCACAAAATACATATGGTATCAATGGAATAGTAAGAAAGCTAAATCATTTTTTCCCACATGGTGTCAAAGCTATGGTTATGGGAACAACAAATGTTGGAAAATCTAGTATTATAAATAGATTATTAGGAGAGAAAAAAGTTACTACTTCTAAATACCCTGGTACTACACTTAAATCTACAAGAAACGTTATTCCAAAATCAAAAATTACAATTATAGATACTCCAGGATTAATACCTAGTGGTAGAATCTCAGATCTAGTATGTGAGGAGTGTCACCTTAATATAGTGCCTTCTAAAGAAATCTCGAGAAAAACATTTAAAGTGAAAGCTGATAAAGTGATATTAGTCGGAGGATTAGTAAAGATTAAAATATTAACTGATGAAGAAATTAAGCCTATATTTAGTATCTTTGCATCTAAAAATGTAACTTATCACGATACTAAAGAAGATAGAGTAGAAGCTATGATTAACGAACATACTGGTACATTAGTTACTCCTCCATGTGATGTGTGCAAGGATGAATTCTATAGTCTTCCTACGAAAACAGAAGTTTATGACTTAGTTGTAGGAGAGGAACTAGTATTTAAAGGATTAGGGTGGATCTCTGTAAAAAGAGGACCATTAAAAGTTGAAGTTACACTTCCTGAAGAGGCTGATTTAATAATCAGAGATGCTTTTATTCAACCAAAAAGAGAGGGATAAATAATAAAACTAGAAGGATTCTATTCTTCTAGTTTTTTACTTTAATTAAACACTAATAATTTTTATAGAATTCCCCATATTCCTTTGCAAAATACATTGTTATATTATATAATTAAAGTAAAATTCATACTAGGGGGAAATAAATTGATAAATGAACAAAGACTTGTAGATAACTTTTTAAATATGGTAAAAATACCATCACCATCTCTAAAAGAGAGAGCAATGGCTGATTATGTAAAATTAGAATTAGAAAACTTGGGATTAGAAGTTACTGAAGATAATGCTGGTCAAACTTGTAATGGAAATGCTGGTAATATTATTGGTACTTTAAAAGCAAAAGGTTCTAGTACTAAAAAAATATTATTTAGTGCTCACATGGATACAGTGCTACCTTGTGATAAAATAACAGCTATTCTAGAGAATGGTATTATTAAATCAGATGGAACATCTGTTCTAGGTGGAGATGACAAAGCTGGAATAGCTGCTATTACAGAGATGCTTGCTAAAATAAAAGAAGATAATTTAGACCATCCTGAAATTGTAGTTGTTTTTTCTATTGCAGAAGAGATTGGACTTTTCGGAGCTCGTGCTATGGAAGTAGAAAAATATAATCCTGATTTTGGTATTATCATTGATACAGGTGGAGAGCCTGGTGTTGTTACTGTTCAAGCTCCATATGCTGCTAAAGGTAAAATTACTATTACTGGAAAACCTGCTCATGCTGGACTTGAGCCTGAAAAAGGAATCAATGCTCTAGTAGTAGCTTCTCATGCTATTACTAAATTAAGACTTGGAAGAATAGATGAAAATACAACTTCTAATATAGGTGTAGTAACTGGTGGAACTGCTGTTAACATAGTTATGCCTAGTGTTAGAATGATGTACGAAGCTAGAAGTTTTGATGGTGCTGTTTTAGATGAGCTACTTGCTGAGACAAGAGAAATTTTTACTAAAACTGCTGAAAAATTTGGTGCAGAATTTGATGATTCTATAGTAAAAGGATATGATGGATTTAAGATTGATCCAAATAGTGAAATTTTAAGTATCGTGGAAAAATCATGTAATGATATTAATATAAAATTTGATCCTAGAAAATCTGGTGGTGGAAGTGACACTAATATATACAACAGTAAAGGTATCCCATCTGTTAATTTAGGAATAGGTATGAGTAAAGTTCATACTAAGGAAGAATTTATTAAAGTAGAAGATATGGTAGGATGCAGTCGATTACTTCTTTCTATCATTAAGAACGTATAGATGAATTTTAAGCAAAAACCAAATAAACAAAAATGGTGGCTTCCTATAGTAATAGCAATATTACTATTCGCTTTTTTTGCTAAAAATAATAGAATATTACCGGGAATTAACAATACATTACTTCCTATTAAAGCTAAAGTATACGAAGTCTCAGATAATGTTAATAAATATTTCCATTCATTTTATGACGTTGTTGAAACCAATAGAAAAAATAATGAGCTTCTTTTAAAAATTGAAAATCAAAATATCCTTTCTCTAAAAAATAAAGAGTTAGTAGAAGAAAATCAAAGATTAAGAGCAGTTTTAAATTTAAAAGAAAGAAGTAAGGATAAAATTATTGTTGCTAAGATTACATATATTGATGCTCTAGATCCATATGATTCTATTGCTATTAATAAAGGTAAAAAAGATGGTATAGAAAAAAATATGGCTGTTTCCTCTACACTAGGTGTCGTGGGTAGAATTATAAAAGTTTATGATGACCACTCTACTGTGGAGTTAATTACTTCTACTAAAAGCTACACAAGTACTAGCGATGAGAGTTATAGTGCATTGGGTATTTTAAATGGACAAGGTAATGAAATTCTCACACTTGAGTATGTTATTACTGATGACGAAGTTAACATTGGAGATAAGATTTATACATCTGGTATTAGTGACATTTATAGAAAAGGTCTTTATTTAGGAGATATTATATCTATCAAAAATAAAGATGAGATGTTTCAAGAGATAGAAGTAAAATTATCTTATAATATTTTTAATTTAAAGTATGTTACAGTGCTAAAGAAGGGGGAATAAACCATGAAAAATATTTTTCTATTCTTTTTAGTTTTGACACTTACTACATTTTCAAAAGAAGAAAATGATTTTAGTAAAATTAAAACTTTTAAAGCTACTATTATAGAATCTAGTAATATAAATAATAGAAAGAAAACTAAAGAATATAAGGTCTTAGCTGATCTTCCAAACAAACTTATAAAAACTATGATTTCGCCAGAAATTAACAAAGGAGAAACTTATCTTTATAACGAAAATAAAAAAACTATTTATTTTCCACTTCTAGATCAAACTATCTACCAAGATGTCAATACAGAGGAAAATTATACTCTAAAATTTATTAAAGATTTAGGTGCTTATAATGAAAAGTCTGATTTTAAGGTAGTAAAACTAGAGGGTGAAATAAAAGAAATTATCTATAATGATGGGGTTCATATAAAACTTTCTAATTACTCAAAAGTAAATGGTATTAACTTCCCTAAATATATTACAATATTTGATAAAGAAATCGAAATTTCAAAGCTAGTTCTTTCAAATATCGAAATTAATCTCTCTGTAACTGATGAGGACTTTTTAATCCATGAAACTACTAAAAACTAATGGAATTGTTATCAAAAAAATAGATCATTCAGAAGCAGACCGCTCTTTGACTTTATTCACCAAAAATTTTGGTAAGATGAATATTAATATTAGCGGAATTAGAAAATCTAAAAAAAGACATCTCAATGGAGCAGATCTTTTTGGAATTTCTAGTTTCATATTTTATAAAAAAGGAGATTATTATATCTTAAGCTCCTTTGAGCTCAATGAAATTTTTTATAACCTTCGTTCTAATTTTGAGAAACTTGAAATTTCTTTTCATATTTTAGAAATTTTAAACGAATTTTTAATCGAAGGTGAAACGAGAACTAACCTCTATAACTTATTAATGAAATCACTTAGGTTTTTAGATAAAAATAAAAACCCTCTTAAGGATTATCTTATTCTAAGCTACTTTCTTTCAAAACTTATTTTTGAAGAAGGGATTATGTTTAATATCAGTTCTGGGTTATTCTTCAATATAGAAGATTCAGTAATTTCTAATAATAAAACTTTAGATAAGTTAACAAACCTTCAAAAGGAAGTTTTAACGCTACTTTTTAAGGAGGATATTAATTCTATTACTCAATTAGAGCCAAAAATTTCCGATATTAAAAATATTATTTTTTTATTAGAAAAATATATTAATTACCATTTAAACACTAACATAAATTTAAAATCAATTTTTTAGGAGGATATAATGAATATTGCAAAAATTACTGATCATATTACATTAGAAACTATTTCTTTAGATATGAAAGCTACAAATAAAAATGAGGCACTACTTGAATTATCAAAGTTATTAGGAGCTTCTAATTCTATAGAGGATTACACTATTATTGAGTTAGCCCTTTTAAATCGTGAAAAATTAGGAAGTACTGGTATAGGGAAAAATGTTGCTATTCCTCATGCAAAAACAGATCACGCAAAAAATCTTACTATCGCTTTCGGTAGGTCTAATAAAGGAGTTAATTTTAACTCTCTTGATGGGAATAGTGTAAATTTATTTTTTGCTTTTGCTTCTCCACTTAGTGAAAGTGGAAAATATCTTAAAATTTTAGCTAGAGTTTCTAGACTTATTAGAGAAGAAAGCTTTAGAAATAGACTACTAAAAGCTGCAACACATGAAGATATTCTAAAAATCATAAGTTCTGAGGAGAGTTAATCTATGGAATGCCCTTATTGTAGTGCTGTTGATACAAAAGTTATAGATAGTAGACCTCAGATCACAGATAACTCTATAAAAAGAAGAAGGGAATGTATAGTTTGTAAAAAAAGATTTACTACATTTGAAAAACTAGAATCTATCCCTATTTTCATTTTGAAAAAAAATAATCTAAAAGAACCTTTTAATAAATACAAATTATTAAAAGGACTTGAAAGAGCTGTTGTTAAAAGAAATATTGGTATAGAAACACTTGAAAACTTTATAAAAGAAATAGAAGCTACTGTTAGAATAGACTATGGACTAGAAATTGAGAGTACAAAGTTAGGTGCCTTAGTTATGAAAAAATTAAAAAAATTAGATGAAGTTGCTTATATCAGATTTGTTTCTGTATATAAAGACTTTTCAAATGTTAAATCTTTTATTAAGGAAGTGGAGGGGATGATCGAAAGTGATTAAAAATGTAATTAGTGGAGCTTTTATTGGAATAGCCAATATAATTCCTGGTGTTTCTGGTGGAACTGTAGCTCTATTATTAGGAGTTTATGAAAAACTTACTGAAGCTATTGGAGAATTCCTCACTGCTTCTAAAAAAGATAAAATTAAATTTATTAAATTTTTGGCACAAATATTTTTAGGAGCTATTATCGGCCTCCTTGCTTTTGCTAAAATAATTGGTTTTTTGTATTCTAATTATCATGAAGGTACTAGTTTTTTCTTTTTAGGACTTATAGTAGCTTCTTTACCACAAGTTTTAACTCATAGAGAAAGTAAAAAAATTGATTCTAAAGGAAAAATTTGGCTCATATTAGGAGTTTTAATTATGCTAAGTTTTGTACTCCTACAATTTCTTTTAGGTAGTTCTAGTGAAGCTACTACCATATACCACCTTACTCCTATTTATGGAGTCAAGCTAGTTTTAGCTGGTGCTTTAGCTGGTGGAGCTATGGTAATTCCTGGAATTTCAGGTTCCCTACTATTAGTTATGATTGGGGAATATTATAATATCTTAGGATTTGTTAATGATAGAATGTTAATTCCTGTTGGATTAGTTGGATTAGGAGCTATTATTGGTATTATTGGTTTTGCAAAAATTATAGATAAACTTCTAAAATCTCATAAAGATAACACTCTTTATTTTATAATTGGACTCATCGTTGCTTCTCTTTTAGAGATTTGGCCAGGATTTACATTAACAATACAAGATACTGTTATTAATTTAGTAACATTTATTACAGGTATATATATCGTAAAACTTATGTCAAAGCTCCAAGGGAGTCAAGATGCTAACAAATAGGGGAATATTTATTTTCACTTTGATATGTATTTTAGGTATATTTCTTTATATTCCAATTGTATTTCAAGAGCGACAAACATTTAAACTTTTGAAAGAAGAATTAGCTCTATCTATCAAACATAATGAAGTTTTAAAAGAAGAAAAAGAAGAACTTTTACTTCAATTAGATAGTTCAAATGATCTCTACTATATAGAAAAATTTGCTAGAGAAAACCTATCTATGAAGAAAAAAAACGAAACTGTTTATCGAGTTGTATTTAAGGAGGATAAGAAATAATGAAAAGAGAATTAGCCATTGAATTTGCTAGAGTAACAGAAGGAGCGGCACTTGCTGCACACTATTGGGTAGGAAGAGGCGACAAGGAAGCAGCAGATCAAGCAGCTGTGGATGCTATGAGAACTATGCTTAATAAGATCCATATTAACGGGGAAATTGTTATTGGTGAAGGGGAAATTGACGAAGCACCAATGTTATATATCGGTGAAAAAGTTGGTTTAAGAGGTGATTTTGATATCGCTGTTGATATTGCTGTTGACCCTGTTGAAGGAACTCGTATGACTGCTCAAGGACAAGGTAATGCCTTAGCTGTTATGGCAATTGGAAATAAAGGTAGTTTTTTAAAAGCTCCTGATATGTATATGGAAAAACTAATTGTTGGTCCAGATGCTCGTGGTTCTATCGACCTTAATCTTTCTCTTCTTGAAAATGTTCATAATGTTGCTAAAGCTCTTGGAAAACCTGTAGAAGAATTAGTTATAGTTATTTTAGATAAGCCACGACATCATCAAATAATTAAGGACCTTCAAAGTATGGGAATTCGAATATTTGCTATTCCTGATGGAGATGTAGCTGGATCTATCCTTACTTCAATTATTGATTCTGATGCCGATATGCTATATGGTGTTGGAGGAGCTCCTGAAGGTGTTATCTCTGCTGCCGTTATCAAAGCCCTAGGTGGAGATATGCAAGCTAAATTAAAACTAAGAAGTGAAGTGAAAGGGATTTCATTAGAAAATGACAAAATTTCTAATTTCGAAAAAGCTAGATGTGAAGAAATGGGAATTGATGTTTCTAGTGTCTTTACTATTGATGATCTTGTAAAAGATGATGAAGTAATATTCTCAGCCACTGGGATCACAGATGGAGATCTATTGACTGGTGTTAGTAGGAAAAAAAATATAGCGAGAACTCAAACACTATTAATTAGAGGTAAAACTAAAACTATTAGATATATCAACTCTGTTCATAATTTAGAATTTAAAGATAAAGATTTGAATTTACTTATTAAATAAATAATTACTTAGGAGTTTACTTGCCTTTTGGTAGGTAGACTCTTTATTTAAAAAAAGGAGAAATTTTATGTTATTTTACGATGATTTTATTAAAAAAATTAATTCTACAAATATTATTTTAAAAGAAAACTATACCTATGGCCTTAACTTTACCAAAAGAATTGTATGGCTTGGTACTGGTATTCCTATTGCTTCTATTGGATTTTTTCAAATTTGGGTACTTACTGAAAATAATTCAAGTCTTGTTGGGTATCTACTATCACTTATCATGGTTTTATTTGGTCTTTATAATTTAAAGATGGCTTTCTCTTATAAGACAAAAATAGATGTCACAAATAAAACAATAACTAATAAAAAACTTATTATTGAACTTGATAAAGTAAAACTAGTTGAATTGAGAAAGATGGTGGCTCCTGGAAGTAAAAAATTAGAAGCTTGCCTTGATATTATTACACACGATAAGAAACAAATAATTTTACCCCTTATTATGAATAATAAGTTAGAATTTACCCTTGTAATTAAAGAGATTACGGGTAAGAATTTTAATATTATAAAGGATTGATTATGGATAATTGTAAATGTATCTCTATCAATGATAAAAACATTCAAAAATCTAAGGAGCTCCTAAAAAAATCTCCTAATATAGAGCAGACTGCCAAGTTTTTTAAAATTTTAGGAGATAGTACTCGATTTAAGATAATATTTATCTTATTAGAAAATGAGATGTGTGTTTGTGATATTGCTAATACTCTTAATATGTCCCATTCTTCTATCTCTCATCAACTGAAAGTTTTAAGAGAGAATAGAGTTTTAAAAAATAGAAAAGAAGGGAAAATTGTATATTATTCACTTAACGATAATCATGTAAAAAATATAATTTTACAAGGTATTCTCCATCACAACCACTAACTTTTAAAACATTTGTGTTGCTTTTCAAAACTTTTTGAGTTATAATAGTATAGAGATTATACGGGAGTTGGTGATGTGAAAAGTTCAAATAAAGCTGTTTTAAAATTGTTTTTTCGTCTTTTTTTACTTTTTTCTTTTTTTCTTTTCCTTACATCTTATGTATTATATAAAGAAGAAGTAAATCATCGATTTAATGATATAAAAAAAGAAAAAGAGATTATTCTTAATTTAATAGATAGTGATCTTGAGTATTATTTTTCTGATTTCAGTCGAGATATTAACTATCTTTCTAGTATCATAACCTTTAGACACTTACTTAATGATAGTAATAGCAGTCGTGAAGATAGTAGTGATGCATTAGAAAAATATTTAGCTATTAAAAATAAATATAGTTCGATTATTATACGAGATCTTAATCAGAATATAGTTGTAAGTGCATTTTTAAATACTGATGATAAATATAACTCTTATATTAAAGCTTACAGAGATGAAATTCCTGATTCTTTAGATACTACAATTTTTCATGAGATAACATTACCAAATCTTGACTCTATTTTTACTTTGACTACTCCTATTTATAATAGTAATTATACGCTAATCGGGTCAGTTACATTATTTTGGAGTAAAAAATTAATTACTAAAAAACTTGAAAAATATATGGATTTAGATCTTCTTTCAACATATAAATTCTATTGGCTCATTTTAAAAAGTTCACCTTTAGATAGTAAAAAAATATTAGGTTATTTAGATATCCCTATAGGAGAAGAAAAGGATGGTTCAGTTATTCAAGACGATGTATTTTTTACTTTTAATACTATTGATTTAAAAGAAATAAAACCAAAAGTAACTTTTTCTGAATCAACTTCTACTATTTGGAAAGTTCTCATTAAAGTTCCAAAAAAAGAGCTTATAAAAATTAGAGCTAAAATTTTCAAAGATTTTCTATACCTTAGTTGCTTTCTTTTATTTTTAATTTCTATTTTACTTTGGATTATATTAAAGGAAACTAGTAAGAGAAAGTTTTATGAAATACAACTTGAAGAGAAGAATAAAAAACTTATAGAAAATGATATCAACAAAGATAAATTCTTATCTATTCTGGCACATGATTTAAAAAGTCCTTTTGCAGGTATTACAGGAATTTTTAGCTTAATTACTAAAAAATATGAGATTTATGACGACGAAAAAAAGAAAAAATTAATTTTTTCTTTGAACGACTCCATACAGAGCATAAATATACTCCTAAATAATTTATTAGAGTGGAAGCAACTTCAGCGTGGACGATTACAGCCAGTACCTATTGAGATAAACGTTAATAATTTAACTTTTAAAGTGTTAAAACAAATTAGTCTAAATTTAAATAAAAAGAATATCATATTATCTAATAATATTTCAGACGACCACTTTATTTTGGCAGATAAAAATATGGTGGAAACTATCCTCCGTAATATTGTCGCTAATGCAATAAAATTTACTCCTACTTTTGGAAAGATAGATATTACTAGTGAAATTATAGATGAATATATTGCTATATCTATTAGAGATTCAGGAATTGGAATGAGTTTAAAAATTCAATCTGATATTTCCAATAGTTTAAATTATAACTTAACAACCTTGGGAACTGAAAATGAAAAAGGGACTGGTCTTGGATTAGTTATTACTAAAGAATTTATTACTCTAAATCATGGTATTTTAGAAATTGATAGTATGGAAGGAGTTGGAACAAATGTTATTGTAAAACTACCTATTTATAAAAAAATATAGTTCTAACAATGTACATTCATAAAAAATAGAAGTTTTTTAACTTCTATTTTTTATATTTATGGAGGGAAAAATGAAATATAATAAACTAAAAAATATAGAAAAAGAAATTTCATTATTAGGGTTTGG
>JAGLEA010000177.1 GCA_023145315.1 Psychrilyobacter sp. | reverse complement strand
TGGGTATCGACAAGAGGGGTTAGCTACTAATAGTGTTTCTTTAACAGATTTTAACTATACAAAAGATATTATTGGTAGTGAAAATATCTCTAAATTGGAGAAAATTAAAAAAGATATTATTTCGGGTAAAATAATAGTTTCTGAATAGAATAATTTAGGTTATAGAATTTTCTATAGCCTTTTTTAGTTGTTTTTTCAATTATAATGATCAAAGGATTATAAGTTGCGCTTATATTTTACTATGCAGTGTTGAACCCCTCAAAATTATATTTATTAAGTGATGATAACTTTTTTCTAAACTTCTCATTCTTTTTATAATCACTTATTATTTATAAGAAATTATTATAGCTAAAACTTTTTTATTTGTAGTTTATATGTTAAAATATAAAGTATTATAATTAATTAATAATGAAGTAGGAGGAGATCGATGATATACACACTAATAGCTACGTCTACTATGGGAGTAGAGAGTATCTTGGCACAAGAAATAAAAGATTTAGGTTTTAAAAATGTCGTAACTCACAATGGTCGAGTTGAATTTGATGGTGATATAAAAGATATTATAAAAGCTAATATCTGGCTTAGAACAGCTGATAGAGTTTATTTGAAGATGGGAGAATTTAAAGCTTTTTCATGGGACGAATACTTTGAGCAAGTTAAAAAGATAAATTGGGTAAGTATCTTACCTATCAATGCTGAATTTCCTATATCTTGGGTTAGCTCTGTTAAATGTAAATTGTTTTCAAAGTCAGATATGCAAAGAATGGCAAAAAAAGCAATTGTTGAGAAAATTAAATTAGAATATAAACATGATTATTTTAGTGAAGATGGAGCTCTTTATAGGGTTAAAATCATCGGACATAACGATAATTTTGTAATCATGATAGATACATCAGGAGATCCTCTACATAAAAGAGGGTATAGAGCACATCTTAATGAAGCTCCTATGAAGGAAACTTTAGCGGCGGCTCTTGTTAAATTATCAAAATGGAAGGGAGGAGACCGTCCTCTTGTTGATCCTATGTGTGGTACAGGAACCTTGGTCATAGAAGCAGCCATGATAGCTAGAAATATCGCTCCTGGTGTAAATAGGAGGTTTGCTTCAGAAGATTGGGATCTTATTGATGAACAACTATGGTTAGATGCTAGAGATGAAGCATTTACACACGAGGACTATGAAAAAGAAGTTAGGATTTATGGTTCTGATATAAATGGAGAAACAATAAAAATCGCTGAAGAAAATGCTACGTTAGCTGGTGTTCAAGATGATATTCTTTTTGAAACTAAACATATATTAGAGTTTGAATCAATGGCTGAATATGGTTCTCTTATTACTAACCCACCATATGGTGAGCGATTATCTGAGATAGATGAAGTTGAAAAACTTTATAGAACATTAGGAGACATTTGTAGAATGAGAGCTAAAAAATGGTCTTATTATGTTATTACATCTCATGATGGATTCGAAAAACTTTTTGAGAAAAAAGCTAATAAGAATAGAAAATTATATAATGGTAATTTAAAATGTAGATACTATCAATATTATGGTCAGAGGCCACCTAGGGTGAATAAAGAGATAGATTAGTATTTAATAGTAGAAGTTTTATAGAAGGGTAAGGTTTTATATCTTACTCTTTTTCTTTTAAAGAGAATATAAAGACAACAAACAAGTTTTGAATTTACTATGTTGTATTATGTATTAATGTTTAATGTATTATGTAGAGCTTTTTATATTTTTTTTGAATGAAGCTAGAAGCTAATAAAAATAGTCTCTAAAAGAGTAAAAGAATAAAAAAAATATAATAAATAAAGGATTGTAAAAGAAAGCTAATAGATATAACGGATAATATCTTATATCTAATAGATGATGATAAAAAAACATTGAAAATAAAGCTTTAGAAAGAAGAAGGAAAAAACTAAGAATTATAAATATTAAAGGATTGTAAAAGAAATCCTTTATTTACTAGGTATTATTTTTAGAGAGAAGCTGAACATCAATAACTCTAGGAAAGATATATATTTTTTTTTATAATTAATAGATGATGAGATATTATAGATAAATATGTTTAATAGATGATGGTAAAAGAGAACTGGATTTAATAGAAGAAATGAGGAGTAGAAAGAAAAGAAAAATAAATAAAAAAATATATTGTATAAGTGATGATAAAATAGACCAATAAACACAGGGAAATAAAATAAAATAGAGTGTAATAAATAAAGGATGATAAAGAAAGCTATATAATTCTAAAGTTTTAGAAGGTAGATAATAGAGTGATTATAAAAGACCTTTAATTTTATTAGTATAAATGAAAAGATGTTGAAAAGTAGACCTTATAATTAATCAAGGATGAAAAAGAAAGTGTATATAAATAAAGGGTTGATGGAATTATATTTAATAGAGGATTGTAAAAGAGGATAAAAAAGACAAGGATAAATTTAAAATAGTATAAATAGTGATTATAAATTATAAAGGATACTAAAAAGTTAAATCTACTTTAAACAAATATCAGAGAAAAGAAATAAAAAAAGTTTTGTTTTTTACTAGAAAGATGTTATAATCTGAAAAGGATGGTAAAATTATAAATTGAAAATGATGATAAGGTGGTATATATGGCAACTATAAAGCAAGGATCTCTTTTAGAAATCTTAGAAATAGGAGATAAAGATGATTTAAATATTAATATAATTAGCTCAAAACCAAAAAAAATCCCTACTAAGACTGTATCTCTCTATTTAGAAGATATGGATATTAGGGATACTATTAATCAACCTTTTTTATTCATAATTTTACCTTTTTTTACGTCTAAACGACAAAGAAACGTCAATTTAGTATATGAAATTGCTAATGCAGGAATAAAGTTTGGTGCATCTCTCAGTACAGATAATTTTGAAGGTATTAGAAATCAACAACCTTCAGATTTTGAAAAAAATGTGTTTTATTTTATTCTTTACAAATTTCAAGAAATATTAGCTACTGACCCAACAAAGGAATACATAACTTTTAATGTAGACGAAGTTATCGACTACCTGGGACTAAAATTTTCTATGAAATATTACCGAAAAATGGAAGAAACTTTGTATAATCTCCAGGCAACGACATATAAAATAATGATTAGAAATAGAAAAGCTGCAGGAAATATAATTAGAGAAGTTTATAAAGAACCACTTAATTTAGTTAAATATGAGAAATATAAAGAGAAAAATATTAAAACAAATAAGATGAAAGTGTACTACAAAGTAAGGCTAGACCATAGAGTGTTAGATGAATTAAAAATTAAACACTACTCTATTTTTGATAGACACCAACTAAATATATTAAGAAAATCTGATAGAGCAGCTGAGAAAATATATCAATTTTTAAGTATGAAAAGATTTTCGGCAACAGAGGGTGAATTTAGAATAGAAACTCTAGCAACAATAATACCATTAACATTAAAAAGTCGAATTAAAAAAGTATTGAAGACTGGAGAAGTTAAAGAATATGAAGTGAGCAAAATGAAGCAAGTTATGAAAAGAATAAATAAATCTTTTGATGTCCTAGTAGAGAAAGGATACCTCCTACACTATGAAGTGTGTCCACTACCTGCAAAGAAAACTTATGTGTATAAATTTGTCTATAACGTAGATAAAGATGGAGAATGCCATATTTCAGATTACATTCTAAAAGGTAAGAAAAAAAGAGAAATCAAAATAAAAAAACAGGAACAAACAAAGCTAAATATAGATGTTACAACAACTTCAAAGGTTTCAACTATAAAAAATGATGAAATCCCAGAAAGGGTAATGAATGCTATAGTAAAAGCTAAGAAAAATATATTTGTATCAAAAAATTGGAATAAAAGAGCTGACAATAAAGTAAAAAAATTGTATTTAGAAGAGGGAGAAAATGTAACTGTCCATATTTTAGATATATTATATTCTAATTTAAAAACCGAAATTTCAAAAACATTAGTGGCATATATTAGTGGTGTTTTGAAAAACATAAAGGGTGACAAAGAGCTATTAGACACGATAAAGAGTACTAAATCTCAAAAAAAAGAAATAAAATCAAAGATAATAAAAACTGAAATAAAACACCATGATATAGAAGATGCAGAAGTAGTAGAAAAACCAAGATCTATCCAAGAAGATAAAGACAAATCCAATAGATCAAAAGAAGACAAAATTGATCCAATAGATAAACTATTACTAGAGCTATACGACAAGATGAAGGAAGAAGAAAAGAAAAAGTTATTAGAAAAGGCAAAAAAAATGTTCAAAAAAGATAGTGATATAAGAAAAATGAGCACTATTCAAGAGAAAATATTTAAATCAATAGAAAAAGCATATATTTTAAAAGCTTTAAAGGAAGAAAAAGGATTATAATTTATAAAGGATTAATAAACATAATTGAAATTTTAGGAGGTAATTATGAGTAATTGTATATTTGTAGGAGTAGCAGGTGGAAGTGGATCAGGTAAAACTACAGTAGCGTATAATTTAATAAAGGCATTTAAATCTGAAGATGCAGTTTTAGTAGAGCAAGATGCGTATTACAAAGAGCTTCGAGATCAATCTATAGAGGAAATGGGAAATGTAAATTTTGATCACCCTGCCTCAATAGAATTTGACCTTATAAAAAAACATTTACTAGATCTTAAAAATGGGAAATCTATAGAAAGACCTATTTATGACTTTAAAACTCATGCTAGAAAAGATGAAAAAATAAATATTCATCCTTCTAAAATTGTAGTTATTGAAGGGATACTAATCCTAGCAATGCCAGAAATCAGAGATATGCTAGATGTAAAAATATTTGTAGATACAGATGCAGATGAAATGCTTCTTAGACGTATAGAAAGAGATATAAATGAACGAGGTAGAACTTTTGAATCAGTAAAAAATCAGTACTTAGAAACAGTTAAGCCCATGTATTTAGAATTTTGTGAGCCTTCTAAAAGATATGCAGATGTAATAATACCAAGGGGTGGAGAAAACAAAGTAGCTATCAATATGATTATTGCAAAATTAAAAAGGTATCTAGAAAAAGGAACATTGTAAGATGAATATCTATTCGTGGAATGTAAATGGAATAAGAGCTGTCCAAAAAAAAGGTTTTATAGACTGGATGGGAATAGAGGAAATCGATATCTTGTGTATCCAAGAAACTAAAGCTCAAACAGAGCAACTAGATGAAAACTTAATTAATATAAAAGATTATAAATCTTATTTTTTTTCAGCAGAAAAAAAGGGATATTCAGGAGTTGCCGTATATACTAAAATAGCTCCTAAAAATGTTTCTCAAATGGGGATAGAAGAATTTGATTCTGAAGGAAGATACATTGAGTTAGAATATGAAAATTTTAATCTTATAAATTGTTATTTTCCTAATAGTCAGAGTGAGGGAAAGAGATTAGATTATAAATTAAGATTTAATATAGCTATTAAAAACAGGTGTGATGATCTAGTCAAATCAGGAAAAAATGTAATATTATGTGGTGACATGAATGTCGCTCATAAAGAGATAGATTTGACAAACCCAAAGAGAAATGAGAAAAATCCAGGCTATCTCCCTGAAGAAAGAGAATGGATGAGTGAACTATTAGGAGATGGGTATATAGATACTTATAGATCTTTTTACCCTGATACAGTGAAGTATTCGTGGTGGTCTTATAGATTTAGTGGACGGGAAAAAAATATAGGCTGGCGACTAGATTACCATATTGTAAACGAATCATTTATGAATGAGGTAAAAAGTATAGAAATAAGAAATGATATTACAGGGTCAGACCATTGTCCAGTAGTGTTAGAATTAAAAAATTAAATTGGAGGATATTATGCTAATAGTAGTTAAAAATTTTATAGATCAAGATCCAGAGTTACTTCACGAGAATATTGTGAATAGTCTTAAAATAGTAGAACAAGTGACATTAGACTTTAAAGCAATTGAGAAAACAACTTATGACTTTTTAGAAAATACAATAGGAAAAATTGTAGAAGAGAGAGGGTTTGAAGCAATAGAAAACAACATAAGATTTAGAAATGTAGATACAGGAATAAAAGAAATGTTATCTAAATTAATTCAAGAGATGATTAAAGAGAGTAATGAAAATAAAGAGAATAATGAAAACAAAGCCTAAAAGGGCTTTGTTTTTTATTATAATAAACAGGTGATGATAAGATGAGAGAACACTCTAATGAAGTTATTATAGACTTTTTAAACCACAAAGGAATGAAAATAATACAAAGAAATGATTTTCTTAATTTCTCTATTGATTCAGTGCTAGTATCTAATTTTTTAACTATAAATAAAAATAGAAAAAAAATAATAGATTTAGGAACTGGAAATGGAGTGATACCAATGCTTCTATCTATGAGAACTGAAGCAAAAATTACAGGAATTGAAATCCAAGATATATCTGTAGACTTAGCTAAGAGGAATATCATCCTTAATAAATTAGAATCAAAAGTAGAGATAATAAAAGGCGATATTAAAGAAATTAATTTAAATTTTAAAGATCAAAGTTATGATGCTGTAATAACAAACCCACCTTTTTTTAAATTTAATGGAGATGAAAATCAACTAAATAATCTAGATCAACTAACTTTTGCAAGGCATGAAATCTTAATAAATTTAGAAGATATAATAAAAGCAGGGAGCTACCTTCTAAAAAATAGAGGATGTTTTACCATGGTTCACCGTGCTGATAGACTAATAGATATCTTAGAACTAATGAAAAAATATAAATTAGAGCCAAAAAGAATAAGGTTTATCCATACAACAATGGAAAAATCAGCTAAGATCATCTTAGTAGAAGGATTGAAAGGTGTAAAACCTGGATTAACAATAGAGCCGCCTCTATATATAAATGAAAAATCAGGTAAATATACTCAAGAGGTATTAAGAATGTTTGGAAATTATAATTAGTAGATGATGATATAAAAGGAGTGATTTTGTGATTGAATTTGATAAATTAGATGATTTCTTTGCTAAAAAAATTATTATAGACGATAGGTTTGAAAACGCTTACTACGATCTTCATTTACACACAAAAGCATCAGATGGATTTTTAAATATCAAATTTTTAAAAAGCTTTCTTCAAGAAAAAAATCATTTGATATCTATAACTGATCATAATGATATTCGAAAAAGTATAGAAATATTTGAAGAGAAAGATATAAATACTATCCCAGGAATAGAGATAGGGTGTGAAGATGGGATGGAGATTTTAGCTTATTTTCATAATCCACAAGAATTAGAGAAATTTTATAGAATATATTTAGAGCCATATAGAAATAAGGTGAGAATGGCAAAAACATATAAATCGTGGGATTATTATTTAGAAGTACTAAAGCAGTTTGATACGCATACTTCTATACCACATATAAATGGATATGTTCAGAAAAATTTTATTAAAAATAAAGACTATATAGAAAAAATAATAAGGGAAGTTGATTCCATAGAAACCTATAATCATGCATTAAGTATAAAAAGAAATTTAAAAGCTCAAGAAATAAGGAAAAAATATGATTTAACAGCAACATTTGGAAGTGATGCACACACAAAATTTGATGTAAAATCTTATGCAAGACTAGAAAACAATGAGATATCAGAAGAATTAAAAATATTAGAAGGTGCAAAGAAAATATACTCTATAGTAGGGTTAGGTGGAAAACATCTAAAATACATCTTTAAAAAGTAAAATAGAGAACTCACTTTAAAAAATATAAAATTGAAATAATTATGGTATAACTTAAAAAAACAAGCTTTAAAAGGGTTGTTTTTTTTCTTTTTAATTTGTTGAAATTCTTAGCTAAAAAAAGAATAAATTTAATTTTTTTCATCTCAAAAGAGACTTTGTCTAAAGAGTTTGTTATTTGATCTTCGTATTGTTTAGTAGTCTTCATAATAGCTCCCCATATTTTTAGAAAGAGTATTTGTGGAATACTCTTTCTAATTAATTATATATTTAGTATTTATAAAAATAACTTCCACCGATAAATTCCTTTAGTAGAGAGTTATCTGGAACTAGCTCCTTATTGATCTCTTTAAAGTAATTAAGAAACTTTATCAACCTTTTTGCTTCATCAAAGTGTGTGCTAGAGCTATCTATTTTTTCTAATTCTTTAATTGCATATTTTTTTAAAACTCCTAATTCGTAAACTAAACTAGAGTTAAATATTGCATCCGCTTCCTCTTGATAGGGAAATATATTTTTTTCCTCCCCTCTTCTAATAGAATCCCACATATCTAGAGTTCCATTAGCAGATGTTCCACGAGATAGCGAGTCTCTTACAATCCTTCTAAGCTTCCTTACCTCACTAGTTGGTATTCTATTGTGATCATCAATATTAAGTTGTGTTAAACAGCTAATATAGATTTTAAATTTATTCTTTTTTTCTATGTGACTAGTTAAAATTTCATTTAAACCATGTATTCCTTCGATTAATAAAATTCCACCTTTAGACAATTTTGTAAGATCTCCCTTACTTTCTCGTTGACCAGTATGAAAATTATATCGTGGTACTTCTACTTCTTCTCCAGCAATTAATTTAACTAGATGTTCATTTAATAGTTCTAAATCCAATCCATATATAGATTCAAAATCTTTTTCTCCATTTTCATCTAAAGGGATATAATCACGGCCACTATAGTAGTTATCTAGAGATATAACTATGGGTTTTATTCCGTTTGCTCGTAGTTGAATAGCTAACCTTTTGGTAAATGTTGTTTTTCCAGATGAAGATGGTCCAGCAACTGTGATTAATTTTATATGTTTACACCGAGTGATTTCGTCGGAAATATATGCTAGTTTTTTTTCGTGAAGGGCTTCATTTACTCGAATCAAATCACCGATTTCATCATCAAAAGTAAATTTATTTAGTGCTCCTACGTCGGAAACGTTTAGTATTTCACCCCATCTTTCACTTTCACAAAAAATAGTAGCTAATTTAGGATGATCAAGATCTTTTGGAACTAGAAATTCTCCGTCTTTTAGTGGTGCTTTGATTATGATCCCGTTATTATTTTTATACTTTATGATATCAAAGACATTAATGTATCCTGTGTTAGAGAATAACTCGTTATGAAAAAAATCACGGTACCCTTCTAATTCATAGAGATTAATATCGTGATTAGGAGAATATTCTACCAATCTTTGTAGATCTTCACGATTTTCAAAGTAAGAACTTTCAGAAAAAACACAACTTTCAATTCTTTTTTTGGTGATTGGAAGGTCTTCGTGAATTAGTTGATTCATTTTTTCTTTAATTTTTGCTATATGATTTTCACTTATTTTAATATCACCTTTAACTTCACAAAGAACACCATTGTTCAATGAGTGTAAAACCTTTATTTTTACATTGGGATATAGGTCTAGAGTAGCTTTAATGAAAATAAATTTTAAGGTTGAAAAATATTTGTTATTCATCTGATCACATCCTTATTTTATTATCTTTCTTTTAGGTAGGTTAGACTTTAAGTTGTTTAAAAATTTGTCAATTTGCTTAATTTTATTTTTTTTATACCCTAAAATACGAATACTTTCTGGTACACATTCTATATTTAGTGGAAACTCAGGACCTTTCTCTCCATCAATATCTGTAACAATTTCATCAGCACAGTCTATAACTATTTTTTTACTTTTAAAATGAAGGATACCTTCTGTTGTATCCTCTAAATGATTTTTAAGTAAAAAATTAGCAAGGTATTTAGGAGCTTGAACAATGTCAGCTTTGATAACGATAACATCTAATAAACCATCATCAATCTCTGATTTATATGCAAAATCCATACCTCCTGCTGTTTTTCCATTAAAGACAAAAACAAGGTATGCATCACCCATAAATACAAATTCTTCACCATTTTCTAAAACGACAACTTTAAAAGTTTTAAACTTTGGTAATTCTTTGATACCGTTTACAAAATAAGCAACTTTACCAATAGTATTTTTTAAATTTGAGGGGGTATTTTGAGAAACTTCTGTAAATAATCCAAAACTAAGGACATTGATAAAATACTTTCCATTAACTTTTCCTAAATCAATATTTTTTTCTACAGATTCTATTATTTGTATACAAGATTCTTTTATATCTTGTGGCATTCCTATGCAATTTGCAAAATCATTTGCAGTACCCGTTGGTAGAACTCCTACTGGTAGATCTATATTTTTTTCTTTCATTAGACCTATAGATTCACTGACAGATCCATCACCTCCAGCTAAAAGTAGATGATCCCAACTCCCATCACCTAAATCTAAAAAAGCATCTTCTAATTTTGCTTCATACGATATACGAAATAATATTAGTTGATACCCTGCTTTTTGATATATTCCTATGATGTTATCTAGTTGATTTACTATTTTATTATTTCCAGAAAAAGGATTATATATTAATTTTACTTTTTTCATATTTTCTCCCTAGTTATCACGCTTCAAAATATTTGATAACTTTAAATTTAACTATTTTATTATTATTTAATCTATCTTTTCCACTACCCTCTCGTAAAATTTCAGAAATAAAATTTTCTTCTAAAAAATTATGTGCTTCTAATCTGATGGGATTTACTATATTTGGAACTCTCTCTACTTCGGTAGCATAGACATTATCAATGAAAGATAGTAGTTTTTTATCTTCTATAAATTTACTATAGAGCATAGCGCCACCAATTATAGAGATATTATTTTTCAACTTTTCTTGATTAAGATATTCTTCGATTTGATCTATTTCTATAAAAGTAAGGTTGTCTATATATTTATTACCTAATATTTGCCTAGCTTCTATATCAGTTTTTATCCTACTCGTAACTATAACATGTTTTCTTTTGGGTAATCCACCAGCAGGCAATGATAAAAAGGTATTTCGACCCATGATGATAGTACTACCTAAGGTTATTTCTTTGAAAAATTGTAAGTCTTCTTTAATATTAAAAACTAAATCATTTGTATCTCCATCTCCTACAATATTTTCCTTATACGAGATAGAGTAGATCATATTTATCATAAAAATCCTCCTAGATTAAAATTATATAGCTATCTCTATCTTATTAGATTTAGACTTTGGTTGATATCCTATTAGTTCAAAGTCCTCAATTTTAAAATCAAAAAAATCTTTCACATCATTTTTTATAACTAATTTAGGCATGTCAGAGTTAGTATTAAACTCCTCACCTATCTTTATTAATTCTTTTACATACTCGATATGTCTGTCATAAATATGATGATTAACTGTAAGATGAACAAATTCTCCTACGTCTAAATTTGAGATGTGAGCAAGCATATAGATTAGAGTAGCATACTGTATCTCGTTGTATCCACCAGGTCCAGAAGCGGCTAAAAAGTCACCAGAACGCTGATCAAGAACAGCATTAAGTTTTCCACCAATTACAGAAAAAGTAATAGTGTGTGCACAAGGAACTAACCCCATATCTTTCATATCTTCATTATTCCATATAGTTACTACCATTCGCCTGTCACCAGGTTTATTTTTTAATAGGTAAATAACTCTTTCTACTTGTGTCATAAATCCTTCAGGAAACTCTATTTTTTTAGCCAATTGGTATCCATATGCTTTTCCGATACTGCCGTTTTCATCAGCCCAAGAGTCCCATATTTTTAGTGGAAGGTCTTTAATATTATTTGAATTTTTTACCCAAATCCAGATTAATTCTTGTATAGCTCCCTTCCAAAATTGTCTTCTAAGAGTTGTAATAGGTAGCCCTTTTGATAAGTCATATCGTGTAATAGACCCAAACTTTGCAATAGTATTAGCAGTAGTTCCATCAGACCAAACAGGTCTCACACCAGTTACTCCATCATTAGTTATTCCGGCTAAGATATCTTTACCCTCTTTTAGAAAGAGTTTATCTGCATAGTTCATATGTTTGGCCTCCAAATTTATTATATATATTTTTCCTATAATTTTTTTAATATTTTTTCTATATTGATGGGTTTATTAAAATCCACATCATAAATTTTAAATTTAAAAGTTCCGTCCTCATCAAAAGGTATCTCAAATTTTGGCGAAATATGTTCATATATATAATCAAATAAAACAACGATAGTTCCATTGTTTTTTTCCCCATCTACAATATATTTTAAACCAACAACTCTTTTAGGATTGATATCTAGACTAGTTTTTATCAAATTTATTTTATCCTCATCATCTGGGATAGTTTCTAAAACTTTATGCATAGTAGGAGAAACTTTAATTGCGAATAAAGGTTTAATGGGGTCTCTCCCTCTAAATTTTAATGTACTCATAGAAACCTCCTACTATAATTATTTAATAAATGTATAATCTTCATTTTCCATCATATTTTTCAACTTTTCAAAATATTCTTTTACTTCTTTAGGAACTTTCTTCTTTACAGAAAAATTAAATCCCTTAGCAGTATATTTAATCGAAACTTTACTAGGTTTTTCTGAGTTGTTTAAGTTTTTTAAAACTTCTCTCAATTCATCTCTGTTAGAGTCTTTATATTCTTTTATAACGTCTTTAATATTCCTATTAGAACCCATCTTTATAATAATTTTATTTAAAAGTTCAGCCTTATCAGCTCCTAAAATCTCTATAATTTCTCTGATTTCCATAGGGTAAGTAATAGCATTTTTAATTCTATAATATGTTTTTTTACTGATGTTATATTCTGTTGTGATCTCTTCGATAGACTTATCTTTTCTGGCAGCTTCTTTATTAAATTTATATGATTGTTCTATTAGAGTAAGATCTTTTCTTTTTAAATTTTCATCAACAGACATGGTATCTAAGAGGGTATAAGGTGTATTTTTTTCAAATATAACTACTCTGTCTTTGGCTTTGACTTCCTTATTTTCACTATAAAGATCACGGATAGCACTAGCCCTACGAAGTCCACTAACTAATCTAAATTTTCCATTATCTTTTTCTTGTAGATATATTATATTTAATAATCCAATAGATGAGATACTAGTTTTTAACTCATCTAAATCTAAATTATCTAAAGTTAATCTATTAATAAAAGTGATATCAGTAAAATCGATTTGGTTTATTAACTCTGATTTCATATGAACCATACGGCCATATTGTTTTACTATTTTTTCCTTTGGAATATCAATATTGTCTTTTTTTTTACTCCTATCAAGTAAGGGGTTGTGTCCTAATCTACTCATTAATTCTCCTCCCTTTTTATAATCTCAAGAGATAAACTCTTATAATCTTTTGCACCGTTACTACGAGGAGCGTAATCAAAGATGCTAAGACCGTGTGACGAAGCTTCGGCAACTTTTACATTTCTTCGGATTAAAGTTTTAAACATTTTTTGATCAAAGAATTCCTTTAATTGACCAATAACTTCTACATGAAGTTTTGAACGTGAATCAACCATAGTAGCAAAAACTCCACCAATTAGAAGGTCTTCGTTCATCCTTTGTTTAACTATATCAATAGTATCCATCAACTCGACTATTCCCTCTAATGCATAAAATTCAGTTTGAACTGGTATATAAACTTCGTGAGATGCCATAAGAGCATTAAAAGTTAGTGTATCTAGACTAGGTGGGCAGTCAATCAATACATAATCGTATCCATAAACATCTTTTAAAATTTCTTTTAGTAAGCTCTCTTTGCCGGGAACACCTCCTAATTCAAGATTAACTTTTGACATTTTTATATTCGTAGGAAGGATATCGGCAAAAGTAGTTTCAACAACTATATCAGCAAATGTAACTTTTACTCCACCCATAGATTTTGATTTTAGAAGATCGTAGATTGTATAATCTAAATTTCTTTTATCTAAACCAAAACCAGAAGTTAAGTTTCCTTGGGGATCAAAATCAATGGCTAATACTTTTTTCCCTAATTTGTGTAGTCCTGCTGCAATATTTTGAGTAGAAGTAGTTTTTGCTACTCCTCCTTTTTGATTTAAAATTGAGATTATCTTCATCTTGACACCGTCCATATATTTATTTTAATGATTTTCAATTTTTTT
>JAGLEA010000176.1 GCA_023145315.1 Psychrilyobacter sp. | reverse complement strand
GTTGCCTAGGAAACTGTAGTGTGGTATAATTATTTAATAATTAAAAATAGGAGGAGATAAATGAAACAAAAATTACTTATATTCTTACTTATACTAAGTTTGAGTTTATCGGTTAGTGCAAAAAATGTAAAAATTGCTATTGCGTCTGTAGATCAGGCTTGGATGTCACCAGAAAGATCTGTAGAATTAGTAAAAGAAAATGCAGCGAAAGCTTCAAAGGATGGTGCAGAATTAATAGTTTTCTCAGAATCATTCATTGGAGGATATCCATATTGGCAATATATTAATCCGTCAATAGATTTAAATACAAATTATGAGAAATATTTAGAATTTTATAATGCGGCTATAACTAAAGATGGTAAGGAAATGAAAAAATTACAGTCATATGCTAAAAAATATAAAATAGCAATGGTGATTCCTTTTAATGAAAAAAATGAAGATGCAAACTATAAATCAATTTATAATTCAGCTGTTTTTATAAGCAAAAAAGGAGTTATAAAACATATAACAAGAAAAACAAGAGCTTCTCATACGGAAAAGATGTTTTGGTCTGAACCTAGAGATCCTGATATTCGTGTTGTAGAGCTTGCAGGAATAAATGTAACTTACAACTCATGTTGGCAAACATATTTACCTTTAGTTAGAGCAATTCAATATGCTCAAGGTGCTCAACTAATGGTAGTTGGAACACAGGATCAAGGAGAGGAATGGAATTCATTTATAAAATCGGTAGCTCTTGAAGGGCATGTTTACTTAGCTTCTGTCACACAAATGTATCAATGGAAAGAAATGAGTGACAAAGACCCAAAGCTAGCAACAGATTTTAAAAAAGTTATGAACGATGTATTTGGTCAAGTTCCTCCTAAAATTCAAAGTGGAGATGGGATGTTAATTGATCCATGGGGGAAAGTAGTAGCAAAAGGTGAAAGTATGAAAAGCAATATTGTTTATGGTGTAATTAATACAGATGAAAATGTAAAATCATCGATGTATAAAGATTCATCATCAAACTACAGATTACCGGTAGACCTTTATTATCGTGGAAGACAATATTTAAAAGATGGCTTTCCTGTAGATGAAATAATTAAATAGTTTTAAAGATTCGAAATTTTATTTTAAAACTTTTCAATATCGTTAGATTACAAAATAGTTTTTTTAAGACTGTATTTTTTATAAAAGAAAGGAGAATATATAAATATTTTATATTATATATTCTCCTTTTTCTATTCAATATGATAAGATAAATTAGATAAAAAATATTATAGGGGGAGAAAATGAAAAGAGAGATTAGAAAAAATTATTTTAACAAGATTGCAGATAATTCAGTAAGTATATTTATAGGTGGAGATGAAATTTTAGAAAATGCTGATGCAGTGCATAACTTTGCTGTAAACCATCATTTCTTCTATTTAACAGGAATTAATAAACCAAAGTCAGCCTTAGTATTGATAAAGAAAGATGGAGAGGAAAAAGAGATCTTATTTATTGAGAGAAATACAGAATTACTTGCTAAGTGGCAAGGCGCAAGAATGAGTGTAGAAGAGGCTCATGAAGTTTCTGCAATAGATAAAAAAGATATTAAATTTTATGATGAATTTGAAGATGTACTAAATGGTCTAAGTAAAGGTAAAAGTGGAGCCAAATACGAAGATCTTTCAGATTATTACTTTACACTAGATAACGATGACGAATTCAGACAAAGGGATCTTATTGAAAGATTACAGCTAAAAAATCCACAAATAAATATTAAGAATTCATTTTCTACAGTGACAAAATTAAGAATGGTAAAAACAGAATCTGAAGTAAAATTAATAAGAAAAGCTATTACTATAACAGAGGAAGGACTAAACAATCTAATGAAGAATGCTCCTACTGCTACTACAGAAAACGAATTAGAAGCATACTATGACTTTACAATGAAGAAAAATGATGTAAAAGTTTCATTTCATACAATAGCTGCTAGTGGAGCAAATGCAACGGTATTACACTACCATGATAATAATGCAAAATTGAATAAAGAGGATCTTATATTGTTTGATTTAGGAGTAAGATATAAGGAATATTGCTCAGATATATCTAGAACATTCCCTCTAAATGGTGAATTTATAGGAAAAAAGAGAGAACTATATAGTATAGTTTTAGAAGCCAACAAAGAAGCGATAAAAATGGTAAAGACAGGGATTACTATGGAAGAAATAAATAATGTTGTCAAGGAAATATTGTCTGCAGGAATGATAAAATTAGGATATATTAAAGAGGCAAGTGAGATCAGTAAATATTATTTCCACGGAGTAGGTCATCATTTAGGGTTAGATGTTCATGATGTATCGAAAAGAGGAGAAAAACTAGAAGTAGGAAATATAGTAACTATTGAACCTGGATTGTATATTCCAGAGTCTAATATAGGAATAAGAATAGAAGATGATATACTAGTGACAAAAGATGGATATGAAAATTTAAGTATTAGTATTATAAAGGAAATAGACGATATAGAAAGCTTTATGAGAAGCTAAGATGGGATAACCTTGACAAGATGTAATAAAAGTGGTATTATTTTTAAAATTATTAACAAAAAACTCATATAAATAAGGAATCTGGCCTAATGTATCTACGACTAACCATAATTAGTCTCTATGAGTGAACAATAGCCAAAAGTCTAATTATAATATAGATTTATAATACTCTATTTGGAAAAGTTCACTGTAGAACAGTAGCTTTTTTCAAATAGAGTTTTTTGTATACGGGAGGAAAAATGAAGCAGAGTAGTATAGTTATTTTAGATTTTGGATCACAATATAACCAGTTAATAGCGAGAAGAGTAAGAGAGATGGGAGTATATGCAGAAGTTGTTCCATTTTTTGAAGATTTAGAAAAAATAAAAGCAAGAAATCCTAAGGGAATAATATTATCTGGAGGACCAGCATCAGTTTATTTAGAGGGAGCTCCTACAATTGATAAAGCTATCTTTGACTTAGATATTCCTATTCTTGGAATTTGTTACGGAATGCAACTAACTCAACATTTATTAGGTGGAGAAGTAGCAAAAGCAGATAAACAAGAATTTGGAAAAGCAAAAGTTATCATAGATGATAAGGAAAATACTTTCTTTCAAAATGTACCAAGTGAAACAGAAGTATGGATGTCACATGGAGATCATGTTACAAAATTAGCTCCTGGATTTGAGCAATTAGCTCATACAGATTCATCTATTGCTACTTTATATAATAAGGAAAAAAATATCTATAATGTACAGTTTCATCCAGAGGTAACACACTCTACTGATGGAACAAAGATGCTATCAAACTTCGTATTAGGAGTATGTAAATGTGAAAAAAATTGGTCTATGGGTAACTATATAGAGGAAACTATAAAAGATATAAAGGAAAAAGTAGGAGATAAAAAAGTAATATTAGCACTATCTGGTGGTGTAGATTCATCGGTAGCAGCAGTATTAATTCATAAAGCCATAGGAGATCAACTTAGTTGTTTCTTCGTAGATACAGGACTTATGAGAAAAAATGAAGCAGAAAAAGTAATGAAAACTTATGGTGAAAACTATAAGATGAATATAGAGTGTGTAGAAGCAGAAGAGAGATTTTTGACTAAATTAGTAGGAATATCAGATCCAGAAGAAAAAAGAAAAATAATTGGACATGAATTTATTGCTATATTTGATGAGCAAAAACAAAAGATGAAAGATGCAGAATTTTTGGCACAAGGAACAATATATCCTGATGTTATTGAATCTCAATCTGTAAAAGGACCATCTGCAACTATTAAATCACATCATAATGTTGGTGG
>JAGLEA010000175.1 GCA_023145315.1 Psychrilyobacter sp. | reverse complement strand
CCTTCAACTAATGATACTAGGTGCATTACATGGGAGTAGTTTTGTACTTCCATAAATTGTGTAACTTCTACACTATCTATCTTTGATACCTTTCCTACATCATTACGAGCTAGATCTACTAACATTACATGTTCTGATCGTTCTTTTTCATCTCCTAATAGGTCTGCTGCTAACAGCTTATCCTCTTTAGGAGTTTCACCTCTTTTTCTCGTTCCTGCGATAGGACATGTATATATCTTTTTCTCATCTACCTCTACTAACATCTCGGGAGAACTCCCAGCAACTTGGTAATCACCAAAATTTATATAAAATAAGTATGGAGATGGATTGGTTACTCTTAGTTTTCTATATAAGTTAAATGGTCTTTCATTTGTTGCCATCTCCCATCTTTGGGATAAAACCACTTGAAATATGTCCCCTTCATAGATATATTTTTGCGCTTTTTTAACACTTTCTATAAATTCTTCTTTTGTTGTGTTCCCTATGATTTCCTCTTCACTATCTTTTTTTTCAGAAAAATTTAATTCTTCACTTATATCTCTTACTAAGCTAGCTTCTATCTCACAAATTTTCTTATTTGCTCTTTCTTCACCAGCTTTATCTGGTGTTTCTAAAACTGTAAATATTAATTTTTGGTAAAAATGATCAAACACAATTCCCTCTCTAAAGAACATAAGATGGGAATCAGGTACTCCTATGGTATCCGGGTTGTTATCTGGAAAATCTTCTGCCTCTCTAACAATATCGTAACCTACAGTTCCATAAGCTCCACCAATATATACTTTATTATCCTCTTCTACTTGATACTCTTTCATATATTCTTCTACAATTTCTAAAAATTTTCTGCCACCTTTCTCTATCACTTCACCATCTACTTTATAGATCCCATCTATTTTTTCCATTGTCCTAAATGGAGACTTCCCTATAAATGAATATCTACCCTTTTCACTTTCACGGCTCTCTAGTAATATTCCCCTCTCCTCTCCTACATATTTTGCGTATATAGTAACTGGTGTTTCTGTGTCTCCCATAATCTCTTTTATATATACTTTCATTTTTTTTTTCATATTATAAGTTACTCCTTTTTTTCATAATTAATTCTTTTAAAACAAAAAAGCCCATCCTAATTCGCCCTGCCATTAGAATAGACTTTATTTTTTTTACAAAAAAAGACCTCTAGAAAATAGGTCTCTGTTAATTTTTTTCATCTTAAAATATATAGATTCGTCCTAGTCTAATAGCAATAGTTATTTAATTTATTAAATTTTATTACTTCTCCACCAAGTTAATCTAATCATCTTTTTTTCTCTCCCTAAACATAATTTAAGTATATGTTAATACTATATTAGGTATTTGTCAATTTTTATTTTTTTAGTGTCAAATTATTGTGTTTCTAAACTATGAATAAATTTTTATTACTTCTATAAATTACTATCTCTTCTTGAGATTTAGACTCAACACTTTAGCTAATATCATTATTGCCACTTTTTCTTCCTCTTCTTTAATTTTATCAACTTCCTTCTTTACTGAAGCTCGCTGCTCTTTTCTAGTAATTTTCTCCTTATTCATTTTTTCAAATTCATTCCATTTCATCTTACAACCTCCTTAAAATGTTTTTTATTTTTTAGACTTTTTTCTTACTGTTAGTATACGCTATACTTAATTTTTCTTAAAATGTTTTTTCGCTATATATATATTATAATATATGATAATATTGTGTAAAATAATTTTATTTAATATTCGGTAAACAGGAGAACAATATGGAACTAAATCAAATACTTAAAACAGCTATCTTTGCCGGTAAAATGGTTCTAGAAAATGGTGGTGAAACATATAGAACAGAGGATACTATCACTGAAATTTGTTATGTTTATGGAGCACATTCTGAATGTTTTGCTACCCTTACTGGAATTTTTACCTATGCATATACAGAGGATAAAAATAACTCTATGACTATGAGGATAAAGAAAAGAACCGTAGACTTAGAAAAGGTTCACCAAGTTAACGACCTTCTAAAACACATTAAAGATTATACTCCTAGTGAGCTTTTAGTTGCTCTAAGAGAAATAGATAAAATCCCTAGATATTCTTTTTCTATAAATTTAATTTCTCACGGAATTATAGCCGCTTCTTTTGGAATTTTATTTGGATCTTCTATCCCAGATTATCCAGCTACATTTCTTATAGGAGTAGCAATATATCTTCTATCATATTCATTCAGTAAATATGAACTTAATGGAATTTTTGTAAATACTCTTGGTGGAGCACTCAGTGCTTTTCTTGCTCATTTCTTTTTAAAATATGGGTTTTTAAAAAACTTTGATGCTGCTATTATCGGTTCTCTCATGTCATTAGTTCCAGGTTTAGCTATTACAAATGGAATTCGGGATATTATAGCGGGTGATTATATGACAGGAATGGCAAGAAGTACTGAAGCTATTTTGATTGCTATCTGTTTAGCTGCAGGGACTGGAGCTACTATTGTACTTTTAGGAGGTGGTTTTTAATATGTTTATAGAAGTTTTTTTTGCAGCACTTGCTACAGTTAGTTTTGCTATTACATTTAATGTCCGTGGAGAAAAATTAATATTTTCTGGGATTGTAGGAGGCGTTAGTTGGCTAGCTTATAGTTTATCACTACTTTTTTATAGCTCAGTTATTCCAGCTTTTTTTATTGCTTCTGCTATTGTAACTATTGTTTCTGAGATCTTATCTAGATATTTAAAGACCCCCGTTACTACACTCCTAATTAGTGGATTAATACCGTTAGTTCCAGGAAGTAGTATCTATTATACTCTATACTATACTATTCTCAAGGATACATCAAAAGCTTTTTCCAAAGGATTGGAAACTATTTTTATTTTAGGAGCACTTTCTTTTGGAATCGTTATAGTTTCATCTATTTATAGACTCTATGAAACACAAGAAAAAAGTAGATATTTTAGAGAATATAATAAAAAGTTGTTTAAAAAATCAAAAAAGAAAATAAAGGAAAACTAAAAAGGTTAGAAGATCTCAGGATCTTCTAACCTTTTATTATATCTATTTTATAGTTTTTAACTTTTTAGTATTCCCCTTCCTTTGCTTTTCCAGTACTTACTAAGCTAACACCTGATGAAGTTCCTAATCTAGTTACTCCCATCTCGATATATTTCATAGCAGTTTCAATATCTCTTACTCCACCTGCTGCCTTTATTTGTGCTTTATTTCCTACAACTTCCTTCATAAGTGCTACATCTTCTGAAGTAGATCCACCCGTTCCAAATCCTGTAGAAGTTTTTACAAAGTCAGCTCCTGCTGCTACTGATAGTTCACATGCTTTTCTTTTCTCTGCATCTGTTAAGTAGCAATTTTCATGGATTACCTTTAATATGTGTGTTCCCATAGCTTCTTTTATTTCTCTAATTTCTTGCTCTACTTCGTCGTATTTTCCATCTTTTAAGAATCCTACATTTAATACCATGTCGATCTCATCTGCTCCATCTTCAATACATTTTTTTGTTTCAAAAACTTTAGCATCTTTTGACATAGATCCTAGAGGAAATCCTATTACAGCTGCTATTTTAACATTTGATCCCTCTAATTCTTTTTTTGCTAGTGGTACATACGATCCATTTACACATACTGAAAAGAATTCATGTTCCTTTGCCTCAGCACATAATTTTTTAATATCTGACTCTTGTGTTGTTGATTTTAATACTGTGTGATCTATATACTTGTTAATCTTCATAATGTTGCCTCCATTTTATATTTCTTATTTTATTCTCTAACTTATTATATCTAATATCGTAGAAATTTTCTCAACTTTTTTTCTTGAAAATACAAAAGCGCTATCTAGAATCTCTATTATTTCATCTCTCATGTTATTTTGATGGTATAAAGTCAAAATTGAATCTCCTACTTTAAATTCATCTCCTACTTTTTTGTGCATAATTAATCCCACAGAATGATCAATAATATCATCCTTTGTAGCTCGGCCTGCTCCTAACATCATTGCAGCTTTTCCTATTTTTTCAGCATCAATATGCTTTACAAATCCACTTTCTTTTGCTTTATACTCAAAAGTTTCAGTGGCTATTTTTAATAAGCTATAGTCATCACATATCTCTGGGTTTCCACCACTACCTTTTATGAAACTTTTTAACATAAGTAGTGCTTCACCATTTTCTATTACCTCTTTTACTCTCTCTATCCCATCTTCTAAAGTTTTAACATCACCTTTTAAAATTAATGCTTGAGCTCCTAAAACTTCTACAAGATATGTAAAATCTTCAGGACCATTTCCTTTTAAAGTTTCTACAGCTTCCACTATTTCTAATGAATTTCCCACAGCATTTCCTAATGGTTCATCCATATTTGTTAACATACATACTATATTTCTATCAAATGCTTTTCCTAATTTAAACATTGTAGTAGCTAAATCTCGTGCTTCATCTAAATTTTTCATAAATGCTCCTGATCCAACCTTTACATCTAATATTATTGCATCTGCATGAACTGCTAATTTTTTACTCATAATAGAACTTGCGATTAGAGGGATACTAGATACAGTTGCTGTAACATCTCTTAGGGCATATAGTTTTTTATCTAGTGGAACTATTGTATCAGCTTGTCCCATAAGTCCTGTTCCCGTTTCATTTACTATTTTAATTAATTCCTCTTTTGAGTTACTAAATTTAAAACCTTTTATTGACTCAAATTTGTCTATTGTTCCACCAGTGTGTCCTAATCCCTTTCCAGATAACTTTGCTGTTCCCATTCCTAAAGCTCCAAATATTGGTGCTAAAGCAATCGTTGTTTTATCTCCTACACCACCTGTAGAATGCTTATCTATTAAAAATTTATCTATCCCAGGGAAATCTATAGTGTCTCCTGATTCAATCATAGTTTCAGTTAATGTTTTTAATTCCGCCGTTGTCATCCCGTTAAAGTAAACAGCCATTAAAAATGAAGCTACTTGATATTCAGGAACTTCTCCTTTTTGGTAATTCTCTAATATAAACCTTATCTCTTCGTTAGTTAAAATTTCCTTGTCTCTTTTTTTCTGAATAATATCTACTACTCTCATTACTCCTCCTCGTATTTTCTCTATTAATTATATTTATTCTAAATTTAAATTGAATTTCCTCTTTATTTATGATATAAAATTTATAGAAGAATTTATAGGACAGGTGGCACAAAAGGAGAATTACTATGACAAAACAAGAGATTATTCAAGAATTTATAGAAAAATATAATTTAAGTACTTTATTTAGAGAGGATGAAATTCATTTATTTAAGATGAAAAAATATACAAAAGGTGAAAATATTGTTAACGCCAATGACAATATTAGTAGTATTTACTTTATTCTGAATGGTGGTGTTGATATCTATTCTTTTTTATCTACGGGAAAGAGTATTTTTATAAATAAACTTTCTCCTTCTGAAATTTTTGGAGATGTAGAATATTTTGGTAAAATTCCTATGATGTTTGACGTTATTGCAAATAGCGATACTGTTATTTTAACCCTATCATATAAATTTTTAAAAAATAATATGAGTAAAAATAGTGATTTTTGGAGATTTTTAGGAAAAAATGCAACTGAAAAACTTTTAAAAACAAATAGAGCTATCCTCTTAAAAGAAGGGCTTAATCTAAAAAATATCTTAGCACTCAAACTAGTAAATAATGATCATCTTATTACCTTTAACTCCTTAAATGAATTAGCTACGGAATTAAATGTTAGCTATAGAAACCTAACTCGTGTTATCAAATTTTTTTCTGATCTAGGAGTTATAGAGAAAAATAAAAAATCTATTAAAACCCTAAATTGTCATGAAATAGAAAGTTATGTGGAAGGAATTTAAAAGAACTAGCCAAACTAGGCTAGTTCTTTTATTTCTATTTTTTCTTAAGATATTTTCTAGTATCGAGTCCAACAGCTATAATTATAATCAAGCCTTTAATTATATATTGCCAATAAGGACTAACGCCAATATAAGTAAGACCATAGTTTATAACAGTAAATATAATAACTCCTGTTACAACACCACTAATTTTCCCTACTCCTCCACTAAATGATACTCCACCGACTACACAAGCAGCAATGGCATCTAATTCGTACATAAATCCAATATTATTTGTTGCTGAACCAATTCTTCCTGCTTCTAAAAATCCACCAATAGCATAAAAAATTCCTGAAAGAACATACACTCTAAGTAAATTGTTTCTTACATTAACCCCTGATACAGCAGCAGCTTCTGGATTTCCACCAATAGCAAATATATTTTTACCAAATTTAGTTTTATTCCATAAAACCCAAGTTATAATCACTGCAATAGCTGCATAAATAATTAGGTATGAAAACCTATATTCTCCAAATCGAAAAACACCTTGAGTAAACTCAGAAAATCGTGGATCAAAAGATGCAACAGGTGAAGCTCCAATAAAATCAAAATAAAGTGAATTAGCACCATATACAATGATCATAGATCCAAGAGTTGCTATAAATGGAGTTACATGAAATACTGCAATAACAATACCATTAAGTAAACCAATAACTCCTCCTATAATAGCTACAAATAGTATTACAGCTAAAATAGGTACTTCTCCCAATCCAGGGAATACCTTTGTTGCAGCACTAGTTGCTTGTAGGAGTGTTGCCGACATTAAAGCTGCCATACCAACTTGCCTACCTGCTGAAAGGTCTGTTCCTTGAGTAACTATAAGCCCTGCCACTCCCAATGCTATAATTATCCTAACAGATGACTGCGTTAATATATTTGTAAAGTTTCTAATTGATAAAAATGTTGGTTCCTTCATTACTATAAAGACTAGAAGAGCTACCAATACTAAATATATAGCATTTTCGGTTCCCCAATCCTGTACTTTTTTCTTGTCCATATTTCCTCCAAATATTATAAAAATTTAGCTGATAGAGCCATTATTTCTTCTTGTGTTGTATCTTTTGTATTTACTATACCCGCAATTTGTCCATTGCTCATTACTAAAATTCTATCAGTAGTACCTATCAATTCAGGCATCTCTGAAGAAATAATGATAATACCTTTATCTTTAACTGCCAATTCATTCATTAGCTGATAAATTTCAAATTTAGCTCCTACATCTATACCTCTAGTAGGCTCATCTAACATTAATATTTCAGGGTTTGTTAGTAACCATCTACCTATAATAACTTTTTGCTGATTTCCACCTGATAAGCTGCCGATATGAGTTCTCTGGGTAGGAGTTTTTACTCTCATACTATCAATAACCCATCCAGTATCAGATTTCATTCTTTTTTCTTTTAGAAATTTTCCTTTTGGTGCATAGGAATCAATATTAGAGATAACAGAATTAAAATTTATATCTAACCCAGGAAAAATACCTGTTGTCCTCCTTTCTTCAGTAACTAGTGCAAATCCATTTTTTATAGCTTGATGAGGATCTTTATTTACAATAACTTTTCCATCTAAAATAATAGTTCCTGTCTCTACTTCTCTCATCCCAAAAATTGCTTCTAGTGTCTCTGTTCTTTTAGCTCCTACAAGCCCTGCAATTCCTAAAATTTCTCCCTTTCGTAAGGTAAAATTAATATTATTAAATGAAGGTTGTCTTTTCCCAGTAAAATTTTTGATCTCTAATATGACTTCTTTTGGTTCATTGGTTTTAGTTGGAAAACGCTCATTTAAGTCTCTTCCAACCATCATATTTATTATTATATCAGTTGTCAAATCTTTAGAGTGATTAGTTGATATCCATTTCCCATCTCTCATAACTGTTACTTCATTTGCAATTTCTAGAATTTCTTCCATTTTATGAGATATATATATTATTCCACACCCACGGTTTCGTAATTTATTAATTATTTTAAATAGATGTTTTACTTCTTTTTCTGTTAAAGAAGATGTTGGCTCATCCATAACAATAATTTTGGAATCATATGAGACAGCTTTTGCAATCTCTAGCATTTGCATTTCCGAAACCGATAAGTTGCCAACCTTTTCTCGTGGATCTATATTTATATCAAGTTCATCAAATATTTTCTTTGTATCTAAATACATTTTTTTTTCATCAATAAAGAAACCTTTCTGTGGATATCTTCCAAGCCATATGTTATCCATAACATTTCTTTGTAACACTTGATTAAGCTCTTGATGAACCATAGATACTCCACTATCTAATGCTTCCTTTGGAGAGTTAAAGTTTATCTCTTTTTTTTGAAATAAAATTTCTCCTTGATCTTTCCTGTATATCCCAAAAAGACACTTCATAAGTGTTGACTTTCCTGCTCCATTTTCACCCATAAGTGCATGTACACTTGATTCCTTCACCCTTAGTGTTACTTCATCTAAGGCTTTAACACCAGGAAATTCTTTTGTGATATTTTTCATCTCTAAAAGAAATTTTTCCGCCACTTTCTTTCCTCCTTCTAAAAAATAAAGCTGAGTATTAAACCCAGCTTTAAGATATTATTTAAAATCAGCAAGATTTTCTTTATCTACACCTACATACGGTACTCTTACAGCTTTATTCTCATCTATTTTCCAGTTAGTTCCTTCTATAGGATCTTTTCCTTGAGCTAAGTTATAAGAAAGATCAAAGGTAGCTTGTGCTTGATTCTTAGCGTCATTAAGTACTGTTCCTTCTAAGGCTCCACTTTCAACCATCGCTAAAGCTTCTGGTAATGCATCAATTCCAAATACAGGAATATCTGATCTTCCTGCTGCTTTTAATGCTTCTATTGCACCAAATGCCATTCCATCATTATTTGCAATAACAACCTCAATTTTATCTTTATTAGGACCAGCAATCCA
>JAGLEA010000174.1 GCA_023145315.1 Psychrilyobacter sp. | reverse complement strand
CCTGGTTCTCCTTTAAGTAATACAAATTGGATTTTCCCATCTTTATTTAAATCCCACTTATCTTTACTATCCATCCAATGTTTTGCTATAAGATCTCCTTGGATAACTCCTGATTCTTTTGAATCAGTTCCAACGAAATAAACCTTATCATAAGACTGCATATCAGCTTGGCTAGGTTCTTTATTAAAGAATACTATAGGCTTATCTTCTTCTTTCGCTTTCTTAATAATAGTAGAGGCTGATGCTGGATCAACTAAATTTATAGCTAATACATCCATATTTTTTGAGATAAAAACATCAACTTGGTCATTTTGGGTAGATTGGTTATTTTGAGAGTCAACTAACTCTAATTTAATACCATTTGATCCTGCAATTTCACCTAGATTTTTTCTAAGAATTGCCATGAAATTGTCATCAAACTTATAGATAGCAACACCTATTTTTTCAGTTCCTTTTGTATCAGTAGTTGCTTTATCGGCATCGTTTCCACCACCACAAGCAGTTATCGCACCTAAAAGTGCCATGATTGTAAATATTTTTTTCATTTTCCCCTCCTAATTAATATTATAATAACACTATTATATTTACCTTAAAAAAAATCAAAAGTCAAATTAAAATTTTAAAATTCATCTATCGTAATATAGCGAGGTTCTAAATAGTAATATAAAAAGCAATAGAATACCTTTGCATAACTACCAAAAAGTAATAGACTTTACTATCAAATAAGAAATTACAAAAATATTTTAGAGAAGAAATTTTCAAAATCCAAAAGAGTTATTTTAAGGTTTTAATGAGTAGAGTTATTGGAAAATATTAATTATAGTAAACATATTATTTGACACAAAGAAAAAAAAGAAATAGAGGTTGTAGAAGGGAAAGAAGGATTTAAAAAGTTTCTTAATAAAATAAAATTTTAGCCAAAAAAAAGAGTAGTCATAAATGACTACTCTTTTAATTTAGGTTAATTATCCTGCTGTGATTACTTCTACTGGACAAGCTCCTGCACATGCACTACAATCGATACATGCATCTGATATTTCATATTTTCCATCTGCGTCTGCTGAAATTGCTGCTACTGGACAAGTTGCTTCACATGCTCCACATCCGATACATCCATCTTTATCAATAATATACATAGTTGTTACCTCCAAAAAATTTATTTTACTAACCATAATATACTATAGTTTTATTTTTGTGTCAATAGTTTTTTTCTACTTAACCCCTATTTTCATTAGGTTTGTTTGAGTATCAAACCTTATTGTAATCTTTGGTTTGATTTCATTTCTATTGATGATAAACACAAATAACAAAAAAAGTAGTAATATAAAATCACTACTTTTTTTATTTATTTGATTAGTATTTTGATAGACAGTCCACTTTACAAGTCTTTGCACTTGGACAACTTCCACATTTTGATTTTCCTTTTAATGAACGAATCAAACTTCTAATAGAATAATATGTTATTCCTAGTAGTACTATACTCAAAAATATTGTTTTCATATTTCTTCCTCCTATATAAATAATCTACCGATTTGAAAGATTAATGTAGAAGCAATATATGGTACTACCAATAAGAATCCAGTTACAAACCACATAAATTTACCACCAAATTCTTGTTTTATTGCTGCTAAAGTAACCACACATGGAACGACTAATAAGATAAACACCATAAATGAATATGCTTTTAATGGCCCTTCTTTATCCCCTTCCCATAATTTTGACACTGCACCTACAACTCCTGCACCCTCTTCTTCTATAGAGTCTGCATCTGGAGTTTCAAATAATCCTGCAATTGCACCAATATCCACAATTCCTATAAATGAATCCTTTAGAGCTATTCCTAATCCTTTTACTTGACCAGTTATATCTTCCATAACTGTAGTTGGCTCTTCATTTTCTTCTTCTTCATTTCCTAA
>JAGLEA010000173.1 GCA_023145315.1 Psychrilyobacter sp. | reverse complement strand
CCAAATTTAGCCATATATGAATTTTCTGTATCTCCATGGTTTGGGAAATAAGTAAGTGCCCATAATATTATTAATACACCCATGATTACTGTTGTAGCTTTTTTTAAATACGATCCTGTTCTTGTAAATGCTGATCTTGTTATCATCTTAATACTTGGAACTCTATATGGTGGTAACTCTATTAATAGAGCTACATTATCAGTTTTAAAATAACTATGCTTTCTAAAAGTCAATCCTACTATCATAGCAACAAATATTCCTAAAAAATATAAACTCATTACTACCATTCCTGCGGATTTACCAAAAAACGCAGCTGTAAATAATCCGTATACAGGTAATCTTGCTCCACATGACATAAATGGTGCCATAAGAGCTGTTAGCCTTCTTGACTGCTCATCTTCTAATGTCCTAGTCGCGTATATAGCTGGAACTGTACAACCGAACCCTAAGACCATAGGTACAAATGCTTTTCCATTTAATCCCATAGTTCTCATAACTTTGTCCATTAAAAATGCTACTCTTGACATATATCCACTCTCTTCTAATATTGCCAAGAAGAAATATAGATATAGCATCAATGGAACGAATACTAATACTCCTCCTACTCCTGCTATCAATCCATCTAGAACAAATGAGTTCAACCAATCTGGCGTTCCTTCTACAAGATATCCAGCATATTTACCAATAAATCCATTGATAAACCCATCTAACCAATCTTGTAATGGTGCAGCACCATTAAATACTATTCCCATAAGCCCTGCTATAATAATAAGAAATATAGGTAATCCTAAAAACCTATTTAAAAGTACTTTATCAACTTTATCTGTAAAATCTAATCTTGACTTTAAAGATGTCTTTAGTGTATGTAAAAGTAATCCCTTTACAGCACCATATCTACTCTCAGCAAATATTGTTTCTACATCTTCATCAAACTTATCCTCAATTCTTTTTTTAGACTCTTCTACAAGATTTATCCTATTGATGCTATATTCTTTTAATTTTTCTATAAAATAACTATCTCCTTCTAGCAGTTTAATAGTTATAAAATCCATAGAATATCTCTCTCTTACAGGGTTAAATTCTTTAGTGTTTTTTATATACTCTTCTACTTTTTTCATCTCTGTTTCTAAAAACTTATCCACTCTGAGTTCATATCCAGAATGTGTTTGTTCTTTATGTTTTTCAGCTACTTTTAATGCTTTTTCTAACAATTCTACTGTACCTTTATTTTTTAATGCACTTGTTGGTACTGCTTCCATTCCTATATGTTCCTCAAAATGCTTTAATTCTAATTTATAGTTTAGCTTTTCAAACTCATCTATAAAATTTAATGCCATTATCATTGGTTTCCCTAATTCTTTTAGTAACATTGTTAGATATAAGTTTCTGTCTAAATTTGTTGAATCTACTACATTGACTACTACATCTGGATTTTCATTTATAATATAATCACGTGTAATTTTTTCTTCTAGAGTATATGGACTAAGAGAATATACACCAGGTAAATCCACTAATTTAATAGTTTGTCCCTTATATTCAAATTGTGCCTCTTTTTTTTCTACTGTTACACCAGGCCAGTTACCCACTTTTAGAGATGAACCTGCTATTTCATTTATTAATGCTGATTTTCCTACATTTGGATTTCCAGCAAATGCTATTTTAATCATTAGTTATCCCCCTCTATCTCTTTAATCTCAATATGTGCAGCATCTTCTTTTCTTATTGCTATCCCAGTTCCCTTTATAAGGAATTGTTGCGGATCTCCTAATGGTGCGTTTCTCTCTAACTTAATGATTTCACCCGAGGTTATTCCCATATCTGTTAATCTTTTCTTTAATTCTCCTAATTTTCCTATTTTCACAATTGTTGCTCTTTCTCCCTTTTCTAACTCTGTTAATTTCATAATTCCCCCTTACAGTAATATATTTTGTCTTTCAAAGTATTTTTATAAAAAATTACATATCTTCAACTATTATCTTACTAGCTAACCCAAAACCCATAGCGAATTTTGATGTTTTTGTTTTTAAAACAAGATCTCCATGTCTACAACTTCCATTAGGTATACATATACATTCTCCTACACAAATTCCTCTATCATTCAGTTTACTCTTGGCTTTCATCCCACCACGAATTTCCACTATTTTCATTTGTTTCTCTTCTGTTACTTGTGTTATTGGACGCACCATGAGTTCACCTCCTAATTTAAATATTTTATATCATATAAAATCAGTATACTAAGTTCTTAAAGGTTTGTCAAGAAAAAGCTTTGATTATAAAAGTATTTATTTCTTTATTTACTTTGCTTAATATGATAAAATTAAAAAAATCTTCACCTAATAATTTTATCACTATTTAACACTCTAAGGGGGAAATAAAATGTTTAATCAAGATACTTATATAAACAGAAGAAATTTGTTAAAAGAAACTATGAAATCAGGAATAATTCTAATTACAGGAAACTCTGAGTCAAGTACTGATTGTGCTGACAACGTTTATACTTTTTTACAAGATGGTTCTTTTAGATATTATTTTGGTATCGATAGACCCGATATGTTTGGTGTAATTGATGTTGATAATAATATTGATTACATATTTGGATACGACTATACTATTTCTGATATTATTTGGGTTGGTAATCAGCCTACATTAAAAGAATCAGCTTCTAGTGTTGGAATCGAAAATACTGGATCACTTGAAGAATTAGAGATGTTTTTAAGCCAAAATAGAGATCGAAATTTACATTTTCAACCTCAATATAGAGAAAAAAATATTATTACTTTAGGAGAATGGTTAGAAAAAAAACCTCAAGAAATAAAAAAACTTCATTCTGAAGAACTTTGTTATGCCATTGCAAACCAAAGAAATTATAAAACTCCTGAAGAAGTAAAAAAAATAGAAGATGCTGTGAATATAACAAGAAAGATGCACCTAGCAGCTATGCAAACTGCTAAAGTAGGGATGAAAGAATACGAAGTAGTTGCTAATATTCAAAAAGTTGTATTAGAGAATCATTCTTCCAATAGTTTTACTACTATCTGCTCTATTCACGGTGAAACACTACATAATCATCACTATGGAAATACTTTAGAAAGTGGAAAGATGCTGCTTGTCGACTGTGGTGCGAAAACTTCTAGTGGTTACTGTGGCGATATGACTACGACCTATCCTGTAGACGCTAAATTCACTTCTAAACAAGCTGAAATTTATAATATCTTGATAGATGCATACGATCATACTGAATCTATTTTGAAATCTGGAATTACTTATAAAGATGTCCATCTAGCAACATGTCGAAAAATTACTATAGGATTAAAGGAACTAGGGTTAATCGTAGGAGATGTCGAAGAAGCAGTAAAAAATGGTGTTCATGCATTGTTTATGCCTCACGGATTAGGTCATATGATGGGATTAGATGTTCATGATATGGAAAACTTTGGTGAAGTTATTGTAGGTTATAACGGAGAAGCTAAATCCACTCAATTTGGATTGTCATCACTTCGAATGGGGAGAGTTTTAGAGGATGGTTTTGTTTTCACAGTTGAACCTGGTATCTACTTTATTCCTCAACTTATAGAAAAATGGAAATCTGAAAATATAAATTCTGAATATTTAAATTTTGATAAGATCAATGAATATATTGATTTTGGTGGAATGAGATATGAAGGTGACTATGTTATAGAAGAAGGTATCTCTCGTAGACTTGGTATGAAGATGCCAAAAACTATAGAAGAAGTAGAAGAAGAAAGAGCTAAAGCATATAAAATTTAATTTCTTTATACTATAATAAAGAAATTTTAAAAAGGCTTTCTAAAAAAAATTAGAAAGCCTTTTATATTATTTTATGATTATTTTTCCTGATATTATATCTTTTTTTATTTGCTCTAATCTAGCTAATTTTTCTTTACCTATAATTTCTTTTGTTTCAGAAAAATTAGTTGTTTCCATCCCATCATCTTTTAAGTCTAATACAACTATGCCAGATTTAAATTTCCCTTCTAGTCCTTCTTTAGTTACACTAAAGATAGCAGTGTCGACCCTCTTTAATATAGATGTTAAAATTCTTCCTGGAACTTCTCCATCTTGATTTGAGTCAATACCTATTCCATATAGGTTTTCGTTCTCTTTAATAGCTTCTACTGCACCTCTACCTGATCCACCAGCCACTGTAAATAGAACATCAGAACCATTTTCAATTAGAGATAATGCTAATTCTTTTGTTTTTGCTGGATCATTAAATGGACTATTTCCTCCAACATAGACTGTTTTTATTTTTGCATTTTCATTTATATATTGAGCTCCTTGCTCATACCCACTACGAAATTCATTTATCATAGGAATATCTGTTGCTCCTATAAATCCTAGTGTTTTTGTAGTACTCATCATTTCTCCTAATGCTCCTGCTAAAAAAGCACCTTCTTTTTGATTGAAAATTATAGATTTTACATTTGGTAGATCTACTACTGAATCTATCAATACAAAGTTACTATCTGGGTTTTCTTTAGCAACTTTTTCAAGTCCTTTTTGAGCGTCAAAACTAACACCTATTATTAAATCATAGTTAGCTTCTGAAAATTCTGTAAAAAATTGATCATATTCTGAAAGATTAGTTGGTTCAACATATTTGAATTTTACTCCTAATTCTTTCTCTACTCTTTGTAATCCTAAATAAGCCGAATCATTAAATGATTTATCTCCTAATCCTCCTAATCCAAGGACTACTCCTACTTTATAATCTACTTTTTTTCCACCATCACTCTTTAATTCTGATGTTTCATCTTTTTTCCCACATCCTGTTACTAATAATAAAGTTAGCCCTAAGATTATCAATAATATTTTTTTCATTTTACCTCCATGTTTTTGTAAAAATTAATTCTGATTTTATAATAAAATAGCAGTATACTAAAAAAGTAAACTGCAAACAATTTACTCATAGTGACTAATTCCGGTTAGCCGTAGAAACTTTTGTCCAATTACAAACTTATACGAGTGGATTTATTTAATTTATGTTACTATATTAATATAGTACAGTGAATATTAATAGGACACTCGTCCTTATTTCGAAATTTAAAAGAGGTTTTCATGAAAATTATTAACAGTCCCAATTTATTACAACGATATATAGAACTCTACAATATTAATTCCATATTTTCAAATGATTTAAAAACACATATGGCTCTCTATGAGTTTAAAAAAAATGAGCATATCTTTAATTCCTTAGAAAGAGTTAATCATTTCTTTTTTTTAGTAAGTGGAGGAGCTAAAATAATCCTTAATTTGGAAAACGGTAAATCACTCCTAATAGATTATTGCAAGCCGTTAGATATGTTAGGAGAGATGGAGATTGTTAATAACCCCTATGCTCGGTACGATGTCGTAGCTAGTGAACCCACTACTGTTATTGGTTTTAATATAGAGGTATTCAAAAATTTAATTAAAGATGATCCATTATTTTGGAAATATCTTTATAGTGCTTCTCTTAGTAAGTTACAAGCTACACTTACTACTAATATTATTTCCTCTGCATATACTTTTGAACATGTGTTGGCTAACTATATTATTACCCACTCTATAGAAAGAGATGATGAGATTTTTCTTGATTCAATTAATTTTAGTGATCTAGCTCAACTTCTAGGTACTAGTTATCGTCACCTTAATCGAGTTTTAAAAAACTTTATCGAAAAAGGATTTATTATTAAAGAGAAAAGAAAAATAATAATTTCTAACTATGAAAAGCTTAGCAATTATTATGTAGAAGTCTAACTTATATCTAAATAAAAACCCGTGAAATTCCACGGGTTTTTTAATTTATTACATATTGAATCTATATCCAAATCCTAAGACAACTCTGCTATAGTCGGCATCCCACCAACCGCCAGCTTCAGCGTCATTCACTTTATACATTAGATCAAATACGAAGTTTTGATATTCTAAACCTCCACCCATTCCAAAGTACATTCCACTATCATAATCACTAGTATTAAATGATAACCCTAGATCTGCTTTTAAAAATGGTTTAACTTCTCCTCCTACAGGAAAGTTAAATTTTGCTGTACCATATACTGGAATTGAGTTATAAGCTTCATCAGAATGGTGATGTTTATTCCAATAGTCCTTTATGTCAGCATGCTTTTGAAAAGCTACTCCTAAACCTAGGTCAAACATATCATTTAATTTATAGAATCCTTCTACTCCCATTTCTCCTGCAAAAAATCCATCTGTATCCCATGCATTATCATAGCTACTTCCAAAATCAAGTCCAATATTTGGTACGATATACATTTTACCAGTATTTCCTGCTGCCATTGATACTGCTGATAGTGCTAATAAACCTATTAATACTTTTTTCATATTTTTTCTCCCTTTAAATTTCATTTAATTAAATATACATCTTATTTTAACACTATTTTAAGTTGGAGTCAAGAATGTATGTATTAATTACGAAAACAGGATTACATATTTTTTATATCATACTTCATATTTACGATGTCTGCCTTTATTGCGGGCACTATCTCCTTCCAAATTACTTTTTTTTCTGCTGCAAACTCTTTTTTCATATTATTTATTTTATCAAATAAAGCCAAATAAATATCTCTAACTTTTTTATTTCTAAGATCCATCTTATTCACTTTATCAAATTCTATTAGTAAGTTATCTATACATCCCTCATTTACAATTCTTTCACCATCATAACTAGTTTTAAATAACATTAGCATAAATTTATATCCAAATTTCACTTTATCCAATTTACAATATTTAAGCATATATATATCTCCATCTAAAATAATATTAGATATGAATCTACCATCTATATGATCAGCAACTTTTTCCTTTATTTTTAATACATGAGTTTCATTTTCCATCTCTTCATCTCCTAATTTAATTATTATATTCTTCCTTTTATTCTAACATAATATTCTATAAATAATTTTATATTTCGCCTCATTCAAAGAAAAAGGAAAACCAATTTGGTTTTCCTTTAAAATTTTATAAAAATAATCCGTTTTCATTTGCGATTTCTACACTATTTAATACTCTCTTTCCTAAACTAAAGATAAAGAATATTCCAGCAATTCCTATAGTAATAACCGAAAAAATAGTCCACATAACTAAATATAAAAAATCATTTCCTAGGTTTAATTGACTTCTCATTGCCAATTCTTTTTCATTATCCACTAATACACTTCTATTAATTATATACTTTGAAAAACTCAGTATGAAAAATGGTGCTGCAAAACCTGCCGTTATAACAATAACTACAAACCAGCCCACTAAAAATAATAAACTTTCTCCAAATGTTAGATTACATTTCACTTTTCTCATCTTTGACCTCCAAATTATATCGTTTTTGCATACTCTTCAAATTCTTTCATATCTTTCTCTAATTTTGCTTCTACATTTAATTTACTATCTGATTTAACTGCGAAATAGTATTTAATTTTTGGCTCTGTTCCTGACGGTCTAGCTGTAATATATGTTCCATCAGCTAATATAAATTGTAATACATTAGATTTAGGTAGATCAATTTCTTTTGTTGTGTTAGCCACTTTATCATACTCTTTTTGAAGTCCAAAATCTTTAACTGATACTACATTTTGACCTAGTAAAGTTGTAGGAGTTTTCTCTCTCAGAGTTTTCATAATATTAGTGATTTGTTCTGCACCATCTTT
>JAGLEA010000172.1 GCA_023145315.1 Psychrilyobacter sp. | reverse complement strand
AATATTGGTCCTGGATTAGCTAGAGTAGGTTCAATAGAAAATTTTGGATTTTTTGATCCCTATAGTAAGAGTGTTTTAATATTTGCTATGCTACTTGGAAGACTAGAGATATATTCAGTTTTAATCTTAATATATTCTGTAATATCTAGAAAAAGATAATATATATTATCTTTAAAGTAAAAGGAGATAAAACTTATAGTTTTATCTCCTTTTACTTTTTTCTTAACTTATCCTTTTGCTATTAAATCTTCTACAAATGAGATTACTTCCTCAATTTTCACTTCAAAAGCTTCATTTGTTTTTCTAATTTTTACTTCTACTAATCCGTCTTTTGCTCCCCTTCCAACTATTATTTTAATTGGGAATCCGATTAGATCGGCGTCTTTAAATTTAAATCCAGGTCTCTCATTTCTATCATCTATTATAGCATCTATACTTTTATCTTTTAGTTCACCATATATTTTTTCTGCCAGTGATGATTGGTCTTTATCTTTCATATTTGCAGGTATTACATCTACTGTGTATGGAGCTAATGACATAGGCCATATGATTCCAAATTCATCATTATGTTGCTCTATTGTTGCTGCTACAGTTCTAGATACTCCTATTCCATAACATCCCATAAGCATATCTTTAGACTTCCCATTTTGATCTAAATAGTTTGCTCCTAAAGATTTTGAGTATTTATCTCCTAATTTGAAGATATGACCAACTTCTATTCCCCTAGCGGATTTTAAACTTGCTCCACACTTAGGACATCCCTCTCCTACCTTTACATTTCTAATATCTGCTACTTTTTTTACTTTATAATCCTTACCTAAGTTAAGATTAAAATAGTGAGTATCAGCCTTGTTTCCACCAGCAGTATGATTAGCAATACCAGTTACTGTCTTATCAGCTATTACTGTGATATCTCCTAAATCCATTCCAAATGGTCCAATATATCCTTTTACTAAGTTTAATTCTTCTAATTCTTCATCAGTTAATAATTCTAAATCTTGTTTTGCTCCTACAAAGTTTTTTAATTTAGTTTCATTTACTTCAAAATCTCCACGAATAAGTGCCATATAAACTTTATCAGTATCAATATCTTTATACATCATAGCTTTTACAGTTTTTTTAATGTCGATATCTAGATGTTCTACTAGATCATCTATTTTTGAGATATTAGGAGTTTCGGTTAATACAGGTTCAAATAACTCCCCCTCTCTAGGTTTTAATCCTAAGTCACTTTCTGCTTTTTCTAAATTTGCACCATAATCACATGAATCACAATAAAGAATCTCATCTTCACCAGAATCAGCTAATACATGAAATTCATTTGATCCACTACCACCGATTGAACCTGCATCTGCATCTACGGCTCTAAAATTAAGTCCACATCTTTCAAAAATTCTTGTATATGTAGCTTTCATAGTTTCGAACTCTTCATCCAAAGATTTTTCTCCATCATGAAATGAATATCCATCTTTCATTAGGAATTCCTTACATCTCATAAGCCCAAATCTAGGTCTTCTTTCATCTCTAAATTTTGTTTGTACTTGAAACAAGTTTAGAGGTAGTGATTTATATGAAGATATGTCATTTCTTATAATATCAGTTATTACCTCTTCATGTGTAGGACCTAATATGAAATCTCTATTGTGTCTATCTTTAATTCTCATCATCTCAGGTCCCATTGTATCCCATCTACCTGATTCTTGCCACAGTTCTGCTGGTTGGATTACAGGCATTAATATCTCTTGTGCTCCTGCTCTCTCCATCTCTTCCCTTACTATGTTTTCTACTTTTTTTAATACTTTATATCCTAGTGGTAAATGGGTATACACACCACTTGTTAATTTTTTTATCATCCCTGACCTCATCATTAGCTGATGGCTTACTACCTCGGCATCTTTTGGTGTTTCTTTTAGTGTTTTTACATATAATCTACTAAATCTCATTTTTCCTCACTCCTATTCTATTTTGTTTCCCTTATTATAGCATATTTGCCTCTTCATCTTTATTTTTTATCGTTGAATCTATCCACTATAGCTTCTACCTCTATTATAGATAGTTTAGTCAAAATAGAAATTGCTTTTATATCCATCGCCATCTCTAAAGCACTTTTTATTGTTTCTTTTTTTTCTTTTTTAACACCTTCCTCTCTTCCTTCCTCTCTTCCTCTCTTCCT
>JAGLEA010000171.1 GCA_023145315.1 Psychrilyobacter sp. | reverse complement strand
CTTTAGCCATCTTTCCTGCTTCTAATACTAGATGTCCACTTCCTAGCCAAATATTTTTTGAATCAATCATCACTATATCTTTTTCTTGTGCCAACATTCCACGTGCTACCTTAGCCGCTTGTTGAGTACCACTTAATTTACTCGAAATAAGTATAGTTATTATCTTTTTATATCCTTTAGCAAATAATTTTTCATATATTTGTTTAAATTCTGCTGGTGAAGGTTGAGATGTTTTTGGGATTACTTCATCTGTTAATAACTTTTGCCAAAAATCTTTTCGGCTTATATCTATACCATCTCTATAATATTTGTCATCATTAAATTTAATTTTTAATGGAACTATCGATATAGGTAACTCCCCTATTAGAGATATTGGTAGATCACAAGTTGAATCCGTCACTATTGCCACTTCTGGTAGATTAGGATCTCTATTCTCTAAATAAATATAGTAATAGTAATTTTCTTGCATTCCTATATATTCTTTAACTTTTTTATTTTTAACGTTTGCTACTACAAAGTTAACTTCATCTGTTGCTTCTTTTCCTAATATAGCTAAAACACTTAGTGTTTCATCGGTTATATTTTCAGCGTATATATCCTCTATTAGAGTTTTTATATCTTTATTTTCATACATTATTTTCCCGTCTACTAAAGCAATATAATGTCCCTCTGTTATAGTTAAATCTCCTACTTTTGTATTTCTAACAGCTTTTGTTACCTCTATTGATTTGTTTCGTCTAACTTCTTTTGCTACTTCACCTAAGTTTTCGTTACTATTTTTTATATAGTAATGACCTTCTAACATAGTTTTTGTTTCTATTACTTCTATGTGTTTCTTAGATCTTTCGGCTACTATTTTAGCTGCTGAAGTTATATTTTTATTATTTGGTAATAATCTTATATCGTCTGCTTCTATCCTTTCTATAGCACTTTCCATATCGGCTACACTTGGATTCTGACTTTGACCTCCAATAAGTACACAAGTAGCACCTGAATCTATAAATAATTCTGCTATCTCATAAGTATCGGCAATTGCAAAGTAAGCCACTTTATCTGTATTTTCATTGTTAACCATAATATTACTTGTTTCTATGTTTACCATATTTCTATCTAATAATCCTAAATTTTGATTTTGAACTTCCATATTTTCTATTTTAATATGATCTAAATTTCCATGTTTTATAGCTAACTCTAAAACACTTCCTGGGTTATTTGTATGGATATGCACCTTTGTTTTTGTTGAACTTTGAGCTACAACCATAGAATCACCATGATCTGATATATCTTTTTTTAGTTCTTGTAGTTCAAATTTTCCAGATTGAATTATAAATTCAGTACAATATTTAAATTCTATATTAACTTGTGCAGTTGTAGCTTCTAATCTCTCTCTTCTATGAGCTTGACTCTTCACAATTCTTTCTAAATCTTTTAACATCTCTGGATCAGTTATAGATTTTTCAAATCCTTCTACAAGATAAAATATACCCATTCCACCTGCGTCTACTACTCCAGCTTCCTTAAGCTTTAATAGTTGATTAGGAGTATTTTCTACAGCCTCATATGCTACTTTTTTTATATACGAAAGATATGGGATAAAATCATCTTTAGGCCCATCATATTCTCTAGCTTTTTCAGCTATAACTCTAATTACTGTAAGCATTGTTCCTTCTACAGGATCACTAACTGCTTTATAAGCTAGTTTTGATGCTTGCTCAAATGATCTTGTTATATCATCTATTTTTAGAATTTCTTTATTATTAAATCCATTTAAAAACCCTTGAATAATTTGTGATAATATCGTTCCTGAGTTTCCTCTAGCTCCTAACAGTATTGCTTCTGACACTAATTCACAGTACTCTTCCATAGATGGTTCATGATTTAATTTTACTAATTCATTTTCTACTGATTGCATTGTCATAGACATATTTGTTCCTGTATCTCCGTCGGGAACAGGATATACATTTAGATCATTTAATATATCTGCATATTTAGACATCCATCTACTTCCTGCAATGAATAGTTTAGTCATTCGTTTTACATTTAAAAATTCTATCTTCATAATTTTCTCCTTTTTCATTTTAATGAGTAATTCTATTTGCTCATTACTATTTACTCTTTATTCCTATAATCTTCTAAAACTTTTTCCCATATTCCTTGTTCCTTTAGTATAGTTTCTATAAATTCTCGAACGGCTCCTTCTCCACCATTATATATACTCTTAAAATCTATAAACTCCTCTATATCAGATACAGCATCTAGAGTCCCACCTACATAATGTGCTCTCATCATTGCTGGGATATCATTAATATCATCCCCCATATAGGCCACATTTTCATATGTCATAGAGTATTTATTTAGGAGTTTATCCATAGTTTCTATCTTATTACTTATTCCTTGATATATGTCTATAATCCCTAATTCCTTTGCTCTATACTCTACTACTTTTGATTTTCTTCCTGTTATAATAGCTACTTTAATACCATATTGTATAGCCTTTGCTATAGCCATCCCATCCTTTACATCAAAAGATTTTGTTTCTACTCCATTGTTATCATAAGTAATCCTACCATCTGTCATCGTTCCATCAACATCTAATATTATTATTTTTATTCTATTTAAATCTACTTTCAATTTATCACCGCCTTAAAATATCAAATACATCAAACATAGCTTTCATCATAGCTCTATGCCTTATTCTTTCACGATTCCCACTGAAATTATATTTATTAATTACTTTTTTATCTTCTACAGATATTCCTATATATACCGTTCCAACAGGTTTTTCCTCTGTTCCACCATTCGGTCCCGCTATTCCCGTTACTGCTATCTTTACATCTGTTTTTAACCCTTCTAGCATCTCATTACAAACTTCTTCTGAAACAGCACCATATTTTATGAGTGTTTCCTCTTTTACTCCTAATCTTTCTTTCTTTGATTCATTACTATAGCAAACTATACCTTCATAGAAAACACTAGAAATACCATCTACACCTATTAATTTCGAAGCTATCATCCCACCAGTACATGATTCTGCAAGTGATATTTTATAATCTTTTTCTCTTAATTTTTTATAGATGACAGTTTCCAATCTTTCATCGTCTTCACCAATTATATTTTC
>JAGLEA010000170.1 GCA_023145315.1 Psychrilyobacter sp. | reverse complement strand
TTGTCTGTAATCGTATGATAATACCATAGTCTTTTACTAAGAACTCATAGTGGATCCCTTTATATTTAAATAGGTGCTCTACCTTTGTTTCTAATACTGATTCAGGTATTCCCAAAACTAATATATCTTTTATATATATATTTTCTTCTAATTTTTTTTCTTTTGATAATAATTTTAAAAATTTTGGAAAAAGGTTATATAGCTCCCTTGGAACTCCAGGGAATGCTGCAATCTTATCTATATATATCCCTTTACACATTCCTACATCATTAATAATAGTTTGACTTCCCTCTGGTTTTTCTGCTTCACTCAAGTTTTTATCTTCTAACACTAAACCATGTGATTCATATTTTTTCTTTAACTCTTCATAATCTATCTTATCAACAATTAGTTTAACACCTAAAAAATTTGATATTGCTAATTTCGTGAGATCATCCATAGTAGGACCTAACCCACCACTTAATATAACTAAGTCAGATTTAATCGCACTATATTTTATAGCTTCTGTTATCTCTTCTATGCTATCTCCAATCGTTAATTTTTGATTTATCTCTAGGCCATACTTATTTAGCTCCTCTGCCATGAAAATACTATTAGTATCAACAGTCATTCCACTTAATAGCTCTGTACCTATTAGTATTACGCTTACTTTCACAGTTTCATCTCCTAGAAAATTATTGTCATCAATACAATTAGTACAAAGTTAGCAGCTATTCCTGCTAAGAAATCATCTAATACTACTCCTAATCCATTTCCATAGTGTTGTGATTTATCGATTGGTCCTATTTTTGTTATATCGAAAAATCTAAATAGTAAGAAACCTAATATAACAGCTACCACAGTTTCTTTTATTCCTACTGGATTTACCAAAAACATAGTAACCATAAACCCTAAAACTTCGTCTATTACTACTTTTTGAGGATCTTTTTCATTAAATATTTCTTTTTCACACCTGTCAGATACATATATAGATAAAGCAAAGAACCCCAATAAAAATATCATATAAAACGAATTATATAACCTGGTATCAATAATCACCATTCTAAATGAATTTAACATCAAGAATAACGGTATAGCTCCCAATGTTCCCATAGTCCCTGGTGCCTTAGGAGAGTCTCCCAAACCAAACCAAGTAGCTAATCCTCTTACTATTTCTTTTCTCATTATTTAATCCTCCAATAGATTCTTTCTTAGTTAAAAGATTCTTTATAATTCCTTTTTTTCTTCATATTTCTTTGTAGAAGTAACTTCTCCATCTTCATCATATTTTGTCCAAATTCCAAATTCTGTACCTTCTTTATATTTCCCTTCTAATTTTACTTGTCCATTATCATAGTATCTCTTTATCTCTCCTTCTAACTTTCCACCTTTGTAGTTAACTTCCTTCTCTACCTTGCCACCTAGATAATAAGCTAATTCTCTTCCTTCTAATTCACCTTTTTTTAGAGTCCATTCAGACATTATATCTCCGTTTTTATAATATAGAGATCTTTTACCTTCTAATTCCCCTGCCATATAAGTTTCTACCGTTTCTATTTGTCCATTGTCATAGTATGTTGCTCTTTTACCTTCTAAAGCGGTCTCTTTATAGTTTTCCTCTAATTTTTTCCCACCATTTTCATAGAAAGTTTCTCGTTTTCCATCAAAACTTCCCTCTTTATAATTTTCTTTTTTTTCTATAGCACCAGATTCATAGTATGTCATAGCAGTACCTACTAATTCACCGTCTTCATAAGTCACATTGTTTCTTTCTGTACCATTAGTATAGTAAGATATTTGAACCCCATCTAACTCTCCTGATTTATAATTCATCTTGTATCTTAACTTCTCTGCTTCTGGATCTTCTTTAGCCTCTTCTCTAGCTCCTGCATTCTTATTCTCTATCAGATCAGTGTCATCTTCAACCGTTATAGTCGTTGTTGTGGTAGTCGTTGTATGTCCCTCTTCAGATATAGTTTTAGTTTCTGCTAGTACTTGAGGTTTTTCTTCCCCTATTTGCTTTTCATCTTCAGATAATCTTGCACTATTATAATAACTTAGTTGTTCACCATCTAGGTCACCATCTTTATAGTTTTTATTAAACATAAATTTTCCATTTTCATAGTAGAAAACAGCATTTCCATCACGCTCATCATTTCTATAGCTACCTTGAAATTCTATCATTCCATTTTCATAGTATGAAATTACTTCTCCATTTAATTCACCATTTTTATATGTTTTTAGTGACTTTACTTTTT
>JAGLEA010000017.1 GCA_023145315.1 Psychrilyobacter sp. | reverse complement strand
AGGAGTTATAACTTCTAATTTAAAAGTCGCCATATCTTACGCCTCCTTCATTATTTCTCTTCCCTTTGCTATAGCTTCCTCAATACTACCTACATATAAGAATGCTTGCTCAGGCAATTCATCATGGACACCATCTAAGATTTCTTTAAATCCTTTGATTGTTTCCTTTACAGGTACATATTTACCAGGCATTCCAGTAAATTGTTCTGCAACAGCAAATGGTTGAGAGAAGAATCTTTCGATCTTTCTTGCTCTACTTACTGCTAATTTATCTTCATCAGATAATTCATCCATTCCTAAGATTGCGATGATATCTTGTAACTCTTTATATCTTTGTAATACTTCTTGTACATCTCTAGCTACTTTATAGTGTTCATGACCTACAACTTGTGGATCAAGTACTCTAGATGTAGAATCTAGTGGGTCTACTGCTGGGTAGATTCCAAGTGATGCAATCCTTCTAGATAAAACTGTTGTTGCATCTAGATGGGCAAATGTTGTTGCTGGAGCTGGGTCAGTCAGGTCATCTGCTGGTACATATACAGCTTGAACTGATGTGATTGATCCCTTCTTTGTAGAAGTTATTCTCTCTTGTAGAGTTCCCATCTCACTTGCTAAGTTTGGTTGGTATCCAACTGCTGAAGGCATTCTACCTAATAGTGCTGATACCTCTGATCCTGCTTGAGTAAATCTAAAGATATTATCGATAAAGAATAAAACATCTTGTCCTTCCTTATCTCTAAAATGCTCTGCTACTGTAAGACCAGTTAGTGCTACTCTTTGTCTAGCACCAGGTGGTTCATTCATTTGACCATAAACTAATGAAGTTTTATCTAAAACTCCTGATTCAGTCATCTCATCAAATAAGTCTCTACCTTCTCTTGTTCTTTCTCCTACTCCTGCGAATACAGAAAGTCCTCCATGTCCCTTTGCAATATTATTGATAAGTTCCATGATTAATACTGTTTTTCCTACTCCTGCTCCTCCAAATAAACCAATTTTTCCACCTTTTAAGTATGGAGCTAATAAGTCTACTACTTTGATTCCAGTTTCAAGAATTTCTACTCCTGTTCCTTGGTCTTCAAATGATGGTGCATCTCTATGTATTGGAGCAAATTCCTCAGCATTGATCTCTCCTGCTTCATCAATTGGTTCACCTAATACATTAAGAATTCTACCTAATACTGCTTTTCCTACTGGTATAGTTATTGCAGCACCTGTATCTGTTACATTCATTCCCCTTTGTAATCCGTCTGTCCCATCCATGGCAACTGCTCTTACAACATTATTTCCCAAATGTTGTTGAACTTCTGCTACCAATACTTTCCCTTCTTCTAATTCTATTTTAATAGCATTATAGATTTTTGGTAAGTCTCCAGGGAACTTTACGTCTACTACAGGTCCTATTATCTGTATAAGAGTTCCTTTATTTTCCAAAGTTCTCCTCCTTTTATTTTAGTATTGTTTATTGCTGTGCCAACGATCCACTTACTATCTCTGCAATCTCTTGTGTTATTGCAGCTTGTCTAGCTCTATTGTATTGCAAAGTCAAACTTCCTACTAATTCATCAGCATTATCTGTGGCACTTTTCATGGCAGTTTTTCTAGCTGCATGCTCACTTGCAGTATTATCTAATATAGATTGATATAATACTATGTTTAGATATTTAGGCAATAATGTTGATAAAATATATTCAGCTGATGGCTCAAAAATATACGGTTGATTATCTTCACTCTCTATTTTTTCAATAGGAATAAGTCTTTTTGTCGTAAGCTCTGAATTTACAACTGAGATAAACTTCGAATAGATAATATATACTTCATCAAAGATATCTTCTAAATAAAAGTCTACTATATTTTCACTAATCTCTTTAGCTTTATCAAACATACTTTCAGGAATCAGTTGAATATACTCACCTTTTAAATCATAATCTCTCTTTTTACAATAATCTCTACCTTTTTTACCAACGGCAATAATAGAAACTTTTTTATCTGGATTTGCTACTTTTAATCTTTCTAGAGCTTTATTTGCTTGAGAGTTAAATCCTCCACAAAGTCCTCTATCAGAAGTCATTAATACAACTCCTATTTTTTTTACTTCAGCTTTCCCGTCAAATAAAGGATTTTTCTCATTCTTAATTCCAGTTGCGATATTTTTCAATATCCCATCCATAGCTTCTGAATAAGGTCTTGATTCTCCTACTAATTTAGAATATCTCTTAAATTTTGTAGAAGAAACAACTTCCATTGCCTTAGTGATTTTATGGGTAGATTGTACTCCTTTTATCCTACTTTTTATTTCTTTAATATTTGCAGCCACAATCTCACCTCACTAACTAAAATTTTCTTTAAATTCTGATATAGCTTTATCAATTTTTGCTTCTAACTCGTTATCTAAAGCTTGCTTTTCTAATATTTCATCTAATAAAGATGTATTATTTCTCAGATCAACTAATAATTCATCTTCAAATCTTGCAATATTCTCTAATGCTACTGAGTCTAAGTGTCCCTTAGTTACAGAGTAGAACGAGATAACTTGCTCTTCAACCTTAAATGGTCTATATTGAGCTTGCTTTAACATTGCCATGATTCTATGTCCTCTCTCTAACTGTGCTTTCGTCGCTTTATCTAGGTCAGAACCAAATTGTGAGAAAGATAGTACTTCATTATACTGAGATAACTCTAATTTAACTTTAGAAGCTACTTGCTTCATAGCTTTTATTTGAGCTGCTCCTCCTACTCTTGATACAGATATTCCTGCATCAACTGCTGGTCTTTGACCGGCATTAAATAGATCTGTAGTTAAGAATATTTGTCCATCTGTAATCGAGATTACATTTGTTGGAATATATGCTGCTACGTCTCCAGCTTGAGTTTCGATGATTGGTAGTGCAGTGATTGATCCGCCACCCATTGCATCAGATAACTTAGCTGCTCTTTCTAATAATCTAGAATGTAGATAGAATACATCTCCAGGATATGCTTCTCTACCTGGTGGTCTTTTTAATAGTAATGACATCTCTCTATAAGCGATGGCATGTTTTGTTAGATCATCATAGATGATTAAAACGTGCTCTCCTTTTTCTGAGAAATATTCTGCCATTGCTACACCAGAATAAGGTGCAATATATTGTAATGAAGCCGCTTCAGAAGCTGTTGCTGCTACTACTATAGTGTTTTCCATTGCACCAGCATCTTCTAATTTTTTAACTATATTTACAACAGTTGATCTTTTTTGACCGATTGCTACGTAAACACACTTAACTCCAGTTCCAATTTGATTTATTATTGTATCGATAGCTACTGCTGTTTTTCCAGTTTGTCTATCTCCGATAATAAGTTCTCTTTGCCCTCTACCGATTGGTACCATACCATCTATTGATTTGATTCCAGTCTGCATTGGTTCATGTACAGGTTTTCTTTGGATGATTCCTGTAGCTTTTCTTTCTATATTCATTCTTCCTTCTGCTACAATTTCACCTTTACCGTCGATGGGATCTCCTAATGCATTAACTACTCTTCCTAATAACGCCTCTCCTACTGGAACAGATGCTATTTCTCCTGTAGCTCTTACTTCGTCTCCCTCTTTTACTGCAGTAGGGTCTCCTAAAAGTACCGCTCCTACATTATTCTCCTCAAGGTTTTGTACCATTCCTCTTACACCATTTGGAAATTCTAATAATTCCCCAGCCTTTGCATTGCTTAGGCCGTATATTCTAGCGATACCGTCTCCAACTTCTACTACAGATCCTGAAGTTTTGATATCTAAAGATTTCTTATAATTTTCGATTTCAGTTTTGATTATCGAACTGATTTCTTCTGGTCTAATTTTCAACTAGTGCACCTCCTACCTCTATTTTTCCCATAAAGTTTCTAATTGTCTTTTTATACTTCCATCGGTAATTTCGTCACCTATTTTGATGATTCCACCTGCGATGATAGACTTATCTACTTTAAGAGTTAAATTTATTTTTTTACCCGTTTTTTTCTCTAAGTTTTTAATTAATTTTTCTTTTTGTGCTTCACTTGCTTCTAGTGCAAAAGTTGCTTCTACATTTACAATTTGATTTCTCTCATAATAAATTTTCAAATATTCTGCTACTATAAATCTAATATCATTTAATCTGTTTTTATCAATTAAATAATCTACTATTACATCTTCTGTTTCATCTAAATTAGTAAGTATTTTTTTTACAAATACTTTTTTTTCTTCTTTAGAGATTAGAGGGTGATCTAGAAGCGTTCTAAAATCTTTATTTTCTAAATATGTTTCCATAAGAGAATTTAATGTCTCATGAATTTCATTTACTTTGTTTTTATCTGAAGCAATATCATAGATCGCAACAGCATATCTTTTTCCTACTTTTGCTCCTATCATTTTGATTCCCCTACCTCATCAACGAATTGGTCTAGTAACTTTCCTCCTAGCTCATCATTCATTTGATCATTGATCATCTTTTCAGCTAATTTCGATGCTAATTTAGTTGCTTCTTCTAGAAGTTCCTTTCTAGCTTGTGATTTCATCTTAGCGATATCAGCTTCTGCAGAAGTTATCATTTTTTCTCTTGTAGAGTGAGCATCTTTTAAGATACTTTCTTTTCTTTCATCAGCTTTTTTCTCTGCTAATGTTATTATTTTATTTGCTTCTTTTTTAGCATCATTCTTTAACTTT